>CAJJUK010000041.1 GCA_905195085.1 uncultured Christensenella sp. | reverse complement strand
GTGTTTTATTTAATAACAATTTGGGCGAAAAACATGATGAAATGTCAAAACGAATATGTGAGTATCTACTACAAAAAGCAGTAGATATAGTTAATGTTAATATCAATGTCATCTTGGACTGGGGGTTTTGGTCAAAACAAGATAGACAATATATAAAAGATTACTTCTATTCTAAAAATATTGATTGCGAATTCCACTACATTAATATTGATAATAAATCATGGCACAGAAATATTGAAGAAAGAAATCAAAGAGTGTTGGAAGATAAAGGTGGTTCGGATTATTATCTTGATGACGGACTTATGAAAAAATTACTTTCAAAATGGGAAGAACCAAGCAAAGAAGAAATAGATGTTTGGTATACATTAGAGAGGTAGATATGGTTTTTGTAGTTGATTTAGATGACACAATTTGCGACACTGATGGATATAGTGAAAAGTATATTTGTGAGTTTATTGCAGCACACAAACTTCCATACAAGCAAGTCGCGACAAATGTAAGGTTTGCAGAAAGCAAGTTTGATTGGGACACAGAAACCGCCTTGAAGTGGTATAAAGAGTTTGGCGACCAAATGATGGCAGAATTTCCTTGCAAGAAAAACGCTGTCAAATTTTTGCAGTCTATTCATAAAGCCAGACAAAAAATTGTGATTGCAACCGCTCGCGCAACTGATTGGCATACTCAACCAAAAGAAGTGACTTTAAAATGGCTTGCGGACAACAAAATACCTTATGACAAAATTTACATTGGCAGAATTGATAAGGAAAAAATTTGCGAAGAAGTAAGCGCTGATTTCTTTATTGATGATGACTTGACCGTTGTGAGCAAAGTGGCGAACTATTTTGCAAGCATTGGTGGAAATAAACAGGCTTTTCTTTCAACAACAAACTACAACAAAGATCTTTCAGTTCCAAGTGGGGTTATTAGAGTAAAAGACTTTGATGATTTGGCAAAAAGAATTGATAGCAAGCAAATATGTTTGGAATAAATTTTACTGTTGCAAATTGTTGCAAATGTGAAAGTTTTAGGCAGTTTTAGAAAGA
>CAJJUK010000040.1 GCA_905195085.1 uncultured Christensenella sp. | reverse complement strand
CCATTTTTAAACCTAAATTTACATAGAAAAAGGTTTTTCAAAAGAAATAATTAATGCGTCATTAATTTAAAATAATAAAAAATTTTATTTTGAAAGCAAAAATAATAAAAAATACGCATTTTTTCAATTTTTTCTTGATTTTTTGCGTATTTTTTAATGTTTTTTATTTGTTCAAAAATTTTGAATAGTTGATTCCCATAGCATCTTTCATCTTGCTTAAGGTTTCGGACGCAACTTCTCTTGCTTTTTTACCATTTTCAAAAAGCATTTGATAAATTGAATCTATGTCTTTTTCAAGTTCTTTTCTTTTGTTTCTGATTGGTTCCAGCAATTCTTGCAAAACATTGTTCAAAAACAACTTAATTTTCACATCACCCAACCCACCTTTTCTATAGTGAGTCTTTAATTCGTCCAAATTTTTGTATTCCGGAAGGTATTTTTTGAACGATTCATCAGTTGAAAATGCATCAAGATAAGAAAAAACAACATTTCCCTCAACTTGACCCGGATCAGAAATCTTAATATGATTAGGGTCTGTATATGCATTCATTATCTTTTGTCTAACAACTTCAGGATCGTCCTTCAAATAGATACAATTCCCGGCAGACTTGCTCATTTTCAAATTGCCGTCTGTTCCAGAAAGTCTTCTGCAAGCCTTGTTGTCTGGCAACAATGGTTCCGGCATTGTAAAAATTTCTTTTCCATAAGCATTATGAAAACTTCTCACAATTTCTCTTGTCTGTTCAATCATTGGCAACTGATCTTCACCAACAGGCACAAGGGAAGAGTTAAAAGCCAAAATATCCGACGCCTGACTTATTGGATAGCACAAAAATCCAACAGGCATGGAATTTTGAAAACCTCTCTGCTTGATTTCATCTTTGACAGTTGGATTTCTGTTCAATCTTGCAACTGTCACCAAATTCATAAAATACATAGTCATTTCTGCAAGTTCTGGAACTTGAGACTGAATGAAAATGTTAACCTTCTTAGGATCAATCCCAGCAGACAAATAATCAATCGCAACTTGAATGATGTTGTTTTTCACCTTGTCAACATTATTTGCATTATCAGTCAACGCCTGAGTGTCTGCAATCATGATATAGAACTTGTCATAATCATTGCCATTTTGCAATTTCAATCTGTTTGCAATTGAACCAACATAATGTCCAATATGCAAATTGCCTGTGGGTCTATCTCCTGTCAATATTATTTTTCCCATTTTATTTTCTCCAAAATCATTTTTTTAATAAATTAATTAA
>CAJJUK010000039.1 GCA_905195085.1 uncultured Christensenella sp. | reverse complement strand
TTTTGTTGTTGAAAGACAAAACCTTTTCACATTCGTCACAATATGGTTTGTTCTGAAAATCGGGTATGTCCTGTCCACAGAATATGCATTTATATTCCTCTGGAAAGATTAAATTTTTGATTGCTGAAATAAGATTTTTCATAAGCTCCTTAATAAAAAAATCAAATTATGCATTTGATTTTTTCTTTATTTTTATATTTTTTGTTCCAACATATTTTTCCTTCGTTGCTTTCTCTTTTTTTGATGTATCAGAAGTTTTCTTTGTTGTTGAAGATTTCTTTGTCTTGGTTGAACCTTTTTTGTTTGAAGAAGTTGATTGTTCTTGAGCGGGTTCAACTTCAATTTCTTGGTTTGAAGTTGAGTCTTTTTCTTGTGTGTCCTTTTTCTTATTTTGTTTGATTGTTGACATCATTTTTTCATCTTCTTCCAAATCATCAATTGTTTCTTCTTTAGAGAGTTTTGATGTTATTTTTTGCCACAAATCTATTTTTTTCTTCTTTTTCTTTGGTTTTTCTTCAGCTACTTCAACAACTTCTTCTGCATTTTGAGAACCATCAGTGGTTGAAGCAACACTCATTGCAGCTTTTAATTTTTGGCGTTTGGTCAACCATTCTTTTAGATAGAACACACCAACAATTATTAATATTGTGCAAAGAAGAAGGGTTACAAGTGTTGTTATGACTGGGAATGTGTATGAGGTGATTGAGAAGAATTTTCCAAGACCGCACAAGCAAGAGATGATTAACACTGCGGAAATTGTCACACAACCAATTCTAAGCCAGTTCAATGGCCAGCATATCCAAACCAAGTTGATATATCCAACGAATGTCAAGAGCAAGGTGCAAAGTGAAGTGTATTCTTCAGGCAAAAGCGTTGTGGTGTTTTCATTCAAAATCAAGACAATCAAAATGTTGACATACATGAGTAGGGCGCAAGGAATTGATTTTTTCAAAACCTGCGGGATGAAATTTCCTCGAATCAACTCGTTGTTAGGTTGGAATGTTAAGATGAATGACGGAACACCAATGACAAACATTTCAAGAAGAAGCAGTTGTTTTGGTGTGAAAGGATATGAGATTCTCAAGACAAGGGTTGTTATGCAAAGCATGATTGTGAACAAGGTTTTCATCAAATACAACACGGAAGAGTGTTGAACATTGTTGACAATTTGTCTTCCCTCTTTAACAATTGATGGAAGAGCAGAAAAGTTGCTTTCCATAAGAACCAAGTGAGAGATGTTTCTTGCAACTTCACTACCATCAGCCATAGCGATGGAACAATTTGCTTCTTTGAGAGCCAAGGTGTCATTGACGCCATCTCCTGTCATTGCAACAACATTTCCTTGTGTTTTCAATGTTTTGACAATGACATGTTTTTGTTCTGGGGTTACACGTCCGAAAACAGTGAATTTGTTTGCAATTTGTGCAACTTCTTGAATGCTCATATTTTCCAAAGAGATGTATTTGTCGCTGTTTTCCACTCCAACTCTTTTGGCAATTTTTGAAACTGTAAGTGCATCATCACCAGAGATGATTTTGATGTCAACATTGTTTTCTTTGAACCATGCGATTGTTTCCACTGCATCTTTTCTGATATGGTCTTCGAGGACGAAGAATGCAACAAGTTTTCCTCTCTTTCCAGCAGACTTTTCAGTGTATGGGTTGGTGTCTTCAACAAGTGAAATCACACGCAAACCTTTTTCCATGTATTGATTCATCAAATTTTTTTGTTGTGCAGTCATTGCACATTTGATGAAACCAATGGCACCAACATAATATGTTTTTCCGTTTTTCAAGGTTGTGGCACTGTATTTTCTTTGAGAAGAAAATTCAATGATGTCTTTGACATCGGTATTGAGTTCTTTTCCAAAATGTTCGACAAGTGCAACACTTGTGGCATTCATTGTTTTTTGGTGGGCCAAGATGGTTTTCATGATTTGTTCTATCTTGTCTGTTGTGAAGTTGTTTTGTGGAATAACTTCAACGACATTCATGGTTCCATCTGTGATTGTTCCGGTTTTGTCAAGGCACAGCACATTTGCTCTTGCAAGCATCTCAATTGAATATAGATTCTTTACCAATGTTTTCTTTTTGGAAAGTTTGATGACTCCAACGGACAAACCTACCGTGATAAGCAAGTACATTCCCGCAGGAATCATTCCGGTGAGAGCCCCACTTGTGCTTGTGATGGCTTCTTCAATTGTCGTCCCTGCCATATAAATTTCTTTGAAACAAGTCAGCACACCAATTGGAATTAAGATTATGATGATGATTTTGATCAAGCTGTTTAGGTCTTTGAAAAGGTTGGAAGTTTGTGGTTTGAAATCCTTTGTTCTTTCTGCGACTGTTTGAATGTAATTATTTTTTCCAACTTTATCGACTCTTGCATAGCAAAGACCAGAAACCAAAAAGCTTCCTGCAAGCAGATAATCTCCTTCTTGTTTTTTGATTAGGTTTGATTCTCCAGTAAGCAAACTTTCATTGGCTTCAACTTTGCCATCAATAATGATGCAGTCAGCCGGAATTTGATTTCCGTTTTCAAGCACAATAATGTCATCAAGAAGCAAGTCTTCACCTTTGACTTCAAGTTGCAATCCCATTCTGATGACTTTGATTTTTGGAGCAGTCACCATTGAAAGTTTTTCAACGGCATTTTTTGCTTTTATTTCCTGGAAAATTGAAATTGCAGTGTTGGCGATGACCACGAACAAAAAGAGAAGATCACTCCAAGCATTGACACACATAAGAGCGATGGCAATGACAAGCCAAATGACATTGAACACGGTGAATATGTTTTTGCAAAAAATTTGAAGATAACTGTTTGAAGTTTTGATTTTTGTGTCGTTTACAAGTTTATGTTCAATTCTCTCGTTGATTTGTTCCTCAGAAAGACCATGTTCCTTATCTGTTTGATAACGAACAATAGGAATGTCTTGCAACATTTGTTTCTTTTTGAATATCCTTCATCAAATTGACGACCTGTGCCTGAATTGAAACATCAAGTGCACTTATTGCCTCATCTGCGATTACTA
>CAJJUK010000038.1 GCA_905195085.1 uncultured Christensenella sp. | reverse complement strand
GTGATATGTACAGCAACATATCAGGTTTGAACAAGACAGCATCAACAACAAACTTTTCTGCAGGGATAACCAACAAGCAAGCATCAACAGGGAGAACATATTACAAGTTCGGAAACGCAGGACAACAGGACAAAGTTGTCAGCGTGTCAGTGACAGAAGACGGGGTTAGAGTTGCATCAATCGAAGAGATAGATGACTATTTGACAGACTATTCAGCAAAGGCAAGTGACATGGTATGTTTCTTGCTTGGTTGTGGAACAGATGACAAAGTGAACTATTGGACAAGAAACCTGGGAACGGGTTTGGGCAATGGGCAGGTTGTCACAGCAGCAGGAGTTACAAAATCTACATGGCTTGACAGTGTTCAGGGCATTCGTTTTGCACTTACTATGGGCAATGGTAGTAGAATTTAGCGAAAACAGCACTTTGTGACTTAGCGGTGTAGCTACTGTGAAGAGATGGAGTCATTTCATTTTGAAATGATATTTAAACAAAAAAAGAAGGTTTTTATTTAACCTTCTTTTTTTGTTTCTATAATTAAATTACTTGCTGTTTTTTGCATTATCTAACAATTTTGCAAAGTGTGCTTTCTTTCTGTTGGCAGAGTTTTGATGAATTGTGCCTTCTCTTGCAGCACTATCAAGTTTTGAAGCAAGTTCTTTGTAAACTTCTTCAGCCTTTGCCACATCAACAGCAAGTTCTGCTTTGAATTTCTTTGTATATGTTTTGATTTCAGATTTAACAGAGTTGTTTTTTACATTTCTTTCTCTTTCAATCAATACTCTTTTCTTTGCTGATTTAATGTTTGCCATGTCTCTCTCCTTAAAAATTATCTATGACATTATAACATAACATTTTTTAAAAATCAACTTATTTTTTAATATTTTTTGGTTATATTTTCTATATGAATGATTTGGTTGATGAAAGTGGCTATGATTTGTCAATTTATGGCTATGAAACAGTTGAGCTTGATAGATATGATATCACTTGTTCAAAACTTTTTATTGATTCTGACGGTAAGGCAGAAGAGTTGGGTTTTGACAAGGGACATTATTTCATTATCAATGCACCGCTTCTCTCCTCTTTAATGAATGAGCATTATGACATTCTTTTTTCGGAAATTAAATACCGTATTCAGTTTTTGTTTAAGGAAAACAAAGTTAAAAAAAGAGATAAAATTTTGTTTGTAGGCATTGGAAATCCAGAAATTGTGGCTGACTGTTTTGGGGTGTGGTCAGTCAACAAGATTTCAATTGCGCCTTTTAAAAAGAAAAATCGAATTTTCAAAATTATTCCAAACACCTTTGCGAACACTGGATTGAATGCATATGATGTCATAAGGTTGATTGTGGAGGCGTTTGACATTTCGGCTGTTTTTTTGTTTGATTCTTTGGCAACTGACAACATTTCTAGACTTGGATGTTCAATTCAATTTAATGATGCAGGCTTGACACCAGGCAGTGCTATGAACAATTTTGGAATGGCTATAAACAAATCAACAATCAACGTTCCTTGTTTTTCGGTTGGTGTTCCTATGATGATTTCAAGCAAAGATTTGAAGGCAAAGAAAAACATTATATTAACAGAAAAAGACGCAAAGGAAAAAGTTGAATTTTTATCTTCACTGATTGCTGATGTGTTTGATGACTTGATGCAATAATTTTTTTGTCTTGCATATATATGAACATGAAAAATGTTCTTTTGATTGATAGCGGAAGTGGTGGAATCAATATCCTTAAAGAGTGTGTTAATATTGCTCCAAGATGCAATTTCTTGTTGTTTTGTGATGCTTACAACATTCCATATGGAAACAAGACAAAACAAGAATTGATTTCAATTACCGAAGAAAATTTGAATATGATTTATCAATTTTTTAAATTCGACATTGTGATTTTGGCATGTAACACTTTGACAGCGACGGTTTTGGATGAAATGAGAGAAAAGTTTCCTAATATTATTTTCATTGGAACTGTCCCAGCGATTAAACCGGCAATTTTAGAAAACAAAGAAAAAGACATTTTGCTGATTGCAACAGAAGCTACGATTAAAAACAATAAGTTGATAAAAAAATATGAAAACAGTGAAATCACTTTTTTGCCGCTTAATGATTTGGCAGTTTTGATTGATGAAAATTTGGATAATTTAGATGTTATTAAACCTTATTTGAAAGAAAATATTGATAAAAGATTTAAAGCAATTGTGCTTGGTTGCACGCATTATAGGGCAATTATTCCGCAGATTAAAGAGTTATTTCCCGACATGAAGGTCTATGACAGTGCAAATGGGGTGGCTAGGCGTCTTTTGAGCTTTGTTCAAGACGAGCCACCAAATAATTTTCAAGTCCAAATTTTTTGTGAAAAAGTTGATATGTTGGGGAAATTTTGGTGGTATTATAACGCATAAAAAAAGAGAAAATATGCTTTTCTCTTTTTCTGTTTTTTAGCCTTCAAAAAGGTGGGAATTAAGGAATACTGGTTCGCAAGTTACATTGATTCCAAGTTTTTTGAGAGTTTGTTCTTCTGCAGAAGACAGTATGTAAGTGCAGTGTGCTTCACAACCATTCAGTTCACCAATTTTTGCCAGTGCTTTCTTTGCTTTTTCATTTCTTGCTGAACAGATTGACAAGGCAACCAAAATGTCGTCAAGATTCAACACGCTTGTGTGAGATTTCAAGATCTTTGTTCTGTATTCAACAATTGGAAGAAGAATATCGTCGGTAATTACATCGAAATCATCTCCCATGCCTGCCAAAGTTCTCAAGGCATTTAATACAACAGCACCACTTGCAGAAACAATTTTTTTGGTTTTTCCTGTTACGATTTTTCCATCTGGAAGTTCAAGAGCAACACAAGGATAACCGCTTGCTTTTGATGTCTCTTTTGAAACATCAATAACTTTTAACAAATCATCTTTTGCGTCAACTTCTGACATGAGAGATTTGTTTCTTTCCAAAGTTTCAAATGTGCATTGTCCGCGTTTGTAGTCACATTCTGCTCTGTAATATCTTCTCAAAATTTCTTTTTTTGCAGAAAGTTGTGCAAGTTTGTCGTTTGTGATTGCTTCGGCAATCATGTTGACACCCATATCAGTTGGAGATTTGTAGATTTCTTTTTTTGTTATCTTTGTCAGAATGTTCTGCAAAATTGGGAAAACTTCGATATCTCTGTTGTAATTAACGGCAAGCGTGCCATAGGCATTGAAGTGGAATGGGTCAATTTGGTTTACATCATAAAGGTCGGCAGTTGCTGCTTCGTAGGCAATGTTGACTGGGTGTTTGAGTGGCAAGTTCCAGACTGGGAATGTTTCAAATTTTGCGTAGCCTGCTTTGACACCTCTTTTGTATTCATGATAAAGTTGTGAAAGGCAGGTGGCAAGTTTTCCGCTTGATGGACCAGGGGCAGTTACAACAACAAGAGGGCGAGTGGTTTCAACAAAAGGATTTGCGCCATATCCATTGTCAGAAACGATTGTTTCAACATCGTTTGGATAGCCTTTTGTGTAGTTATGGAAATAAACTCTTTCACCTCTTTGTTCAAGTTTTTTGCCAAATTTTGTGGCACTTGGTTGTCCCTTATAGAGAGTGATTACAAAAGCGGATACATAAAGTCCAAGTTCTCTCATGTTGTCAACGAGACGAAGAACTTCGTTGTCATAACTGAGTCCAAGATCAGCACGAATCTTGTTCTTTTCTATGTCATTTGAACTTATGCAGAAGATGATTTCTGCCTTATCTTTCATTTTTTGCAGAAGTTTGATTTTTATGTTTGGATCAAAGCCTGGCAAAACTCTTGCAGCGTGCAAATCGTCAAAAATTTTCCCACCAAATTCCAAATAGAGTTTATTGTGGAACTTTTTGATTCTTTTGTTTATGCTTTCGCTTTGAAGTTTCAAATAAAGGTCATTATCAAAGCAAACCTTTGTGTTTTTGGTTTCTTGTTTTGTTTTTTGTGTTTTTGTCTTTTTAGTTTCTTTTTTCATTCCTTCTCTCCTAACAAAATATAT
>CAJJUK010000037.1 GCA_905195085.1 uncultured Christensenella sp. | reverse complement strand
AGTACAAAATGTCTATGTCTGTGGCATTGCAAGAAATAAATTGAAAATGAAATGAAAAAAGGTGCCCAAAATGACACCTAAAACATTTTCTTTATTTTTTCATCGGCCAAAATCAGCAATCTTTTAAGCAAAGTAAACCTCGTTGCTGTGTATTTGTTTGAAACCATGCGTTTGAGATATTGTTTTTCTCCGACAATGACAACCATTTTCTTTGCTCTGGTGACTGCAGTGTATATCAAGTTTCGAGTCAAAATTATGCTTGGCCCAGCAATTGCAGGAATGATGATTGTGTCAAATTCTGAACCTTGACTTTTGTGTATTGTGATGGCATAAGAAAGTGACAGGTCAATTAGGTCAGGTCGGGTGTATAGACAGATTCTTCCATCTTCAAATTCAACAACAACTTCGCTTGTGTTTGGATCAATTGTGGAGATGTAGCCAATGTCCCCATTGAAAACGCCTTTTCCTGTTTCATCGGCAAATCGACCATGTTTTTTCCATTCAAGGTCATAGTTGTTGCTCATTTGCATGATTTTGTCACCTTCTCTGAAAATTGAGTGACCAAATTCTACTTGGCGTTTGTTTGGAGAAGGTGGATTGATTTTCTCTTGCAAAACTTTGTTCAAATTTTCAATTCCGCACACACCGGCTTTTAGTGGAGCGAGCACTTGGATTGATTGTGGCTCAACACCCAAAAATTTTGGTAAACGAGAAGTGACCAAATCCAAGATTGTGTCTTTGATGACTTCTGGGTCATTTTTGCTGTCAAAAAAGAAATCCATGCTCGTGTTGTCAATGAGTGGCATTTTCCCTTCGTTGATAAGGTGGGCATTTGTGATGATCAAACTCTTTTCGCTTTGTCTGAAGATTTTTGTCAGCATACAATACGAAATTACACCACTTTGCAGAATGTCTGCCAAGACATTTCCGGCTCCAACACTTGGCAACTGATCTTTGTCACCAACCAAAATCAACTTGCAATCTCTTGGCATCGCTTTCAAAAGGGAGCACATTAATGCAGCATCAACCATGGAAACTTCGTCAACAATGACAACATCTGTTTTGAGAGGATTGGATTCGTTGTGAACAAAATAACTTTCATTTGATTGAATGACATTCACTTCCAAAAGTCTGTGAATTGTTTTTGCTTCATGTCCGGTGCTGTCACTCATTCTTTTTGCGGCACGACCAGTAGGGGCAACAAGAGACACTTTTTTCTGTTGAGCAGTCAAAATTTCCAAAATACATTTGATGATTGTTGTTTTTCCAGTTCCTGGTCCACCGGTGATTACAAATACCCCATTGTTGATTGCTCCAATGATGGCATTTTTTTGTTCTTCATGGAAAGTCATTTGATTGCGTTGTTCAAAATTTGCAATTTCGTCATCAACATTGAATTCTTCATCTTTTTGGCAGTTTGCCAGCCAGACCAATTTTTGTGCAATGGAGTTTTCATAATAATAATATTTTGACAACAGCACAATTTCAGTGTTGTCCACCCAGGTTGTCACTGCAGTTCTGTCCAAACAAAGAGAATCAAAGGCCTCAGTGAATTTTTCTTGATTTTCGTCCAAAGGAAGTTCCAAACTTTCTGCAGATTGTTCAAGCAACATCTTTTTTGGAAGATAGGTGTTGCCATTCTTCTCACAAGAGGTTTTGAGCACATGGATAAGACCTGCTCTTATGCGGAACAGTGAATCTTTTGGAAGTCCTGCATTTTGTGCAATCTTATCTGCAGTGGCAAAGCCAATTCCGTCAATATCTTCCACAAGTTTGTATGGGTTGTTTTTCACGATGTCTGTTGTTTTTTCATGATAGACATTATAAATCTTCAGCGCCATGTTTGTTGTTATATTAAAATTTTGCAAAAACATGATTGTGTTTTGAACTTCTCTGTGTTCTTTGAAAGAAAACCCAATTTCAGTTGCTTTCTTTGGACTGATTCCAGAAATTTCAGCAAGTTTTTGAGGGGTGTATTCCAAAACATCCAAGGTGTCCTGTCCAAAATGTTCGACGATTTTCTTTGCTGTTATTGGTCCAACTCCTCTGATCAGTCCACTGCCTAAATATTTCTCAATCCCAGAAAGAGATTTTGGCATTGAAATTTCATAGGTGTCAAAACGGTATTGAATTCCGTATTTCGTCTTTTCATATTTTCCGTCAAGTGTCACAAGAGAGCCAACTTGGATATCAATAAATTTGCCTACAACTGTGACAACGGAATCATCTTTTTCCAATCTTGCCACTGTGTAGCCATTTTCGTCATTTCTATATACAATATCTTCAATTGTTCCTGTTAAAGCCATACATCTATTTTAAGGTTTTTTCTTTTGAAAAGCAAGCAAAACAACAGATTGTTTCTTTTCTTTGGTTTTTGATTGCACTTCTTTTGCAAAGAATTCACAAATTTGATTTTTTCATAACTTTTTGTTTTAAATTAGGTAAATCAGTTGCAAATTTTGGTGTCATTTTATATAATTATTCATATGAAAAATGTTGACAAGATAATTGAAATTGAAGCTTTGACAGAAAACCTTACAAAACACTTCGCAAAAAACAATTTGCTTCGCATTAAGGTTTTGTATTTTATCTCACAATATGAAAATCTGTCTGTCAGCATGATTATTGACAAACTTGGCTTGAAGAAATCTAACTTTGCGTTGATGACCAAGGCACTTGAAGAAGAAGGTCTTGTTATGTCCAAACAAGGAGAGATTGACAAACGATGTCGCATGATGTTTTTGACAGAAAAAGGCAAAAGGGAACTTGCCGATTTCATTCAATCTCTTGATGAGTTTTTTGGAGAAGCAAACTCAGAAGTTGAGCACTCTCTTGAAACTCTGTCAATATATCTTAACAAGAAGATATGATTTGTTTGGAGGAAAATATGGTTAAATTTTATAATTCGCTTACAAGAAGAAAAGAAGAAGTCCCTTCACATGACGGAAAGGTTGTGAAGATGTATTCTTGTGGGCCGACAGTTTATTATTATCCACATATAGGAAATTTCAGGGCCTATCTTTTTATGGATAACATTAGAAGAGTTTTGAAATATAATGGCTATAAGCTTGATGGAGTCATGAACATAACCGATGTTGGACATTTGACATCAGATGCGGACGAAGGCGAAGATAAAATGATGGTGGCTTCCAAGAGAGAACATAAGACGCCTTGGGAAATCGCAAAGTTTTACACCGATGTTTTCATGAACGATGCAAAGGCGCTCAACATTGATTTGCCAGAGCATATTGTTCCAGCAACAAGTGTCATTCCAGAAATGATTAAGTTTGTTCAAGGTTTGCTTGAAAAAGGGTATGCCTATGAAACAAGCAAAGGAATCTATTTTGATATAGAAAAATTTGAAGACTATGGTCGTCTTTCTGGCATGGATATTCGTGAAAAACTTGCAGGAGCAAGAATTGATGTTGATGAGGAAAAACATTCACCTTATGATTTTGTTCTTTGGGTCAAAGCACCAAAAGAGCACATTATGCAATGGAAAAGCCCTTGGGGTATGGGTTATCCTGGTTGGCACATTGAATGTTCTGTCATTGGAGACAAATATCTTGGTGAAACGATCGATATTCACACGGGCGGAGTTGATCATAAGCCAGTTCATCATGAAAATGAAATTGCTCAAAGTAATTGCTATTATGGACATCAAGTTGTCAAAATGTGGATGCACCTTGAATTTTTGCAGGTAGATGGCGGGAAAATGAGCAAAAGTCTTGGAAATCTTTACACGCTTTCTGATTTGAAGCAAAAAGGTTATGAGCCAGAAGTTTTTCGTTTCTTCTATTTCATGGCACATTATTCAAAACAACAAAATTTCACATTTGAAGCACTTGATATGGCAAAAAGCACATTAAAATCAATCAAAAATTTGGTTGCAGAACATAAGAAAGGGACGGCAAATGTTGACACTGCGGAATATGAAAAAGAATTTTTGGAAAGTGTCAATGACGATTTGAATATGCCAAAAGCAATTGCAACAGTTTTGAAGATGTTGAAAGAGGAAAGAAGCAAAAATGTTTATGAAACATTCCTCAAATTCAATCAAATTTTGGGTATTGATTTGGAAGAAAAACAGGAGATACCAGAGGAAGTTCAAAAAAAGGCTGAAGAAAGATGGCTGGCAAAGAAGAACAAAGATTTTGCTTTGGCAGACAAATTGAGAACAGAAATCTCAGAACTTGGATATGAGATTAAGGACACAAGAGAAGGTTATCAAATTAATAAAAAATAAAGCGTGAAAATCATGCTTTATTTTTTGTTTGTTATTTTTTGTTTTTTCATTTTATTTTCAATTTGTTTCTTGCAATGCCACAGACATAGACATTTTGCACC
>CAJJUK010000036.1 GCA_905195085.1 uncultured Christensenella sp. | reverse complement strand
GCTATCTGGGCTTATTGGCGACTCGGAAGGGGCTCGAACCCTCGACCTCTAGCGTGACAGGCTAGCGTTCTAACCAACTGAACTACCGAGCCAAGTCGTCTTTTCTTTTGCAAGACCTTTTGAGTCTATCATATTTTCGAGTTCTTTTGCAAACATTATCACCAAATTTTTTAAAAAAATTTTGGTGGGCCTTCACGGACTCGAACCGCGGACCGACCGGTTATGAGCCGGTTGCTCTAACCAACTGAGCTAAAGGCCCAAAAGTCTTGCTTTGCAAACTTATGTTTGCTGGTCGGGGTGGAGGGTCTCGAACCCCCGACCTCACGGTCCCAAACCGCGCGCTCTACCAACTGAGCCACACCCCGAAATCAACGCTTGCTCAACCATTTTATTATAATTTTGTGTGTTTGTCAAGAAATTTTTACATTTTTTTTGAATTTTTGATTTTTTCGTTTTTTTTAAATTGTAACTTGAAAAATTTGCTTAGTTTGATATAATGTATTATATAAATGAAAATGTTGTGACTTTTTATAAGGAGAGTTTTGTGGAAGGATTTGTTTATCATGGAAGCCCAAATGGAGACATAAAAGTTTTTGAGCCTAGAGAATCTACTCAGAAAGGTGCTTATGTTTATGCAACAGATAAAATTGAGATTGCTGGTGTTTTTGGTTTTAAAATGAGTTCCATTGAAAAGTCTCTAAGTTTTTGTGGAGATAACACCTTGATTGTGACAGAAAGGGTGCAAGGTTATTTTAAAAGTCATGACCATCCGGTCTATATTTACAAACTGGATGGAAGGAGTTTTGATTATTTTGATGAAAATAGTTGGGGTAAACATGAAGTTCGTTCTCCTGAGAAAGTTGTGCCTTTGGAAATAATTAAATTCGACAGTGCTCTTGAAATGCTTAAACAATTTGAACAAGAGGGCAAGATAAAACTTTTTCTTTATCCAAATCGACCAAATTTTCTTCCAAGTAATGATTTTGATTTGTTTGCTGCTGTTGCAAAAATTTATGCATTCAATCCTGAAAGAAATAGCAATGTTTTTGACAGATTGAAAAGATATCATCCTGATTTTGCTGGATTCTGTGATGTCATAAAAGCAAAAATGGATAAAATGGACGATAAGGAAAAACTTCAGTATGCTGCAGGTTTGTATGACTTCAAAACACAAAAATGCAGTCAAGAAGTCTATGATTTTTTCAAAGAAAAAACTTTATAGAAAATTTATGCATGAAATTGTTTTGATTACTTTGAATTTTGTTGTAAAATATAAATCAAGGAGTGTGAGGAATGATTAATATTGCAATTGATGGTTTCACAGGAAGTGGAAAATCTACGCTTGCAAAGGTTCTTGCTCAAAAACTTGGAGATAATTTTAAGATTTTGGATACTGGGGCTATTTTCAGAGGGCTTGGCTATGCTTTTGATTTGGCTGGCTATAAAGATATGACCGATGAAAACATTTCGTCCTTTTTGAAAGATGTTGATGTGAAAGTTGTTTTTATTGATAATCTTCAACATATTCTCATAAATGGCTCTGACATAACAAATTATATCAGAACAGAGAAAGTCAGCCAGTTGGCTTCAAAAATTTCGGTCTTTCCTGCAGTTCGTGAGAAATATTTGGAAATTGCAAAGAAGTTTGCTCGTGAACATGATTGTGTTATGGAAGGAAGAGATATCGGAACTGTGGTTATGCCAAATGCTGATGTTAAAATCTTTTTGACTGCAGATGAGGACAAAAGAGCTAAAAGAAGATTTGATGAACTTGTTGCTAAGGGGACAAATGTTTCTTATGATGAAGTTTTGAAAGATTTGAAGGAAAGAGATTTGCGTGACAGCAGTCGTCCAGTTGCACCATTGATGCCTACGGAAGAAAGTCTTATTGTTGACAATTCAGAAATGACTTTTGATGAAACCGTTGATTTTTGTTTGGACTTGATTAATAAAAAAATTAACGAAACTAAAACCATTAACATTGCAATTGATGGCTATGTTTGCAGTGGAAAGAGCACAATCACGAAAGCACTTGCAAAAAGATTGAATTTCAGAATTTTTGATACTGGAGCGATTTATCGTGGCATCGCTTGTGCATTTGTTTATATGAACTATGATGAAAGCAAAATTTCAGATGAATACATTTGCAAGTTTGCAAAACAAATCAATGTCAAAATTGAATTTATGGACGGAACTGAACACGTTTTTGTCAATGGAATTGATTATACACCATATCTGAGAACCGAGAGGACAAGTGTTCTTTCAGCCAAAATTTCACCTTTTACTTGCATCAGGAAAAAAGTTCTGTTTTTGCAAAGAGAGTTTGCTAAGCACAACAATACCGTTATGGAAGGAAGAGATATTGGCTCGTTTGTTTTGCCAAATGCAGATTTCAAATTCTTCTGCACTGCTGACGAACAGGTGAGAGCAAGAAGAAGATATGAACAGCAAAGAGCATTGGGAAATGGTGTGACTTATGAAGAAGTCTTGAAAGATTTGAGAGAAAGAGATTACAAAGATGTTCACAGAGACCATGGGGCAATCAAACTTCTTCCTGATTCAATCATCATTGACACAACAAATCAAAGCCTTGAGCAAAGTGTTGAGTTTTGCATCAAAGAAATAAAAAAGAAATACCCAAATATTAAAGTTAATTAACATGATTATAATTTAATCATGTTTTTTATTGCGTTGAATTTCGTTGCTTAATCACTTTTTTCAAATTTTCTCTATTGACGGTTTTTGATTTTGATGATATAATTAAAGTATGGCAAAAACAGATAAAGAATTATTGGAAGATGGAATTTTAAAGGAACATAACTTTGAGGTTTATCGTCAAGTTGAAGAGATGCTTGAAACTTCGGATAGAGTTGCTCTTGTGCAGGCTACAGGCACAGGAAAATCTTTTGTTACCATTCAACTTTTGTATGATCACTTTTTGATGAATGATAAAAAGGTGTTGATTTTGACACCTAATTATCCTATTATAAGACAACTAAACAGGAATTTGCATGATGTTGCTCTTGACAGAGAAACAGCATTTCCAAATGTTGAAGAGATAATTTACGCCAATCTTGGACATCGCAGTGAAGAAGATTGGGAATTGTTGAAGGGGTGTTATGACCTTATTGTTCTTGATGAGTTTCACAGAGTTGGTGCCGAAGTTTGGGGGCAAAATGTCAAAAAATTGATTGAATTAAATCCAAAAGCAAAAGTTTTCGGTCTTTCTGCAACACCAGTTAGATTTTTGGAAAAGAGAGATATGGGCAGAGAAATCTTCGGTGGGAACATTGTTGAGGGACTGTCTTTGCGTGAAGCCATTGAGCAAAATGTTTTGCCAACACCAGAATATGTCACGGCGGTTTATTCCTATGGTGGTGTTGTTGACAATTTGCAAAATCGTGTTGATAAAGTTAAGAACAAGCACAGACAACAAAGACTTCAGGGGTGGTTGGAAAAAGCTAAACGACAGATTGAAATTGCCGAAGGTTTGGAAGATACATTCGGAAGAAAAATTAAGAAGTCTAATTCAAAGTTTGTTATCTTTTGTTCCAATTTGAAACAAATTGATGAGATAAAGGACAGAATTAAGCAAGGGCTTTTTGCAAAAGTCAATCCAAATGTAAAAGTTTATCAAGTCACATATCGAGACAGACATGAAAAGATTGATTCAGAAATTAAGGCCTTTGAAGAAGATGATTCATCTGATTTGAAAGTTATGCTTTCTGTTGACCTTTTTAATGAAGGATTGCACATAAAAGGTGTTGACGGGTGCATTATGTTTAGACCAACCATTTCTCCAAGAATTTATTTACAGCAAATTGGAAGAGCATTGTCGGTTGAGAACAATAAGCAACCAATTATTTTTGACATTGTTAACAACATTCAGGGTTTGAGAGATGTTGCCGTGATTTTTGGTGATGACGAAGATGTTTCAAGAGAGAGATTGGCAGAATTGCAACAACTGTTACCATTTCATATCGATGAAAAAAACTTGGAAATTATGAGTATGCTTATGCAACTTGACGACATATTTCAAAATTTCTCAGTTAGCAATGATGCGTATATTGATTGTGCAAAAAGATATGCAGATAAATTTGGCGACTTAAATGTGTCAGCACTTTATGTTGATGAAGGAACTGGAATTTGTTTTGGAACTTGGTTAAACAAGTTTAAACTTAAATATTCCAATAATCCAAATTCTGTTGATGAAAATGTTAAGAATGAATTGTTGAAAATAGATTCTCATGTTTTTGAATATACCAGAAAATTTAGAAAAGAAATGTCCGAACAAAAGATTAAGAAATTTGCTGAATTATATTTCAAAGAATGTGGAAATCTTGCTGTCACAATGGACGAAAAATTGAAACACGATGTGTTTGATGAAGAAACTGGTGAAAATGTAACTCAATTTCTATATAAAGTTTTCCCAGAAATTAAGAAGTTTGTTAAAAATCCAAATGAAAAACGTCGTACGAAGTTTAGTCGAGATTTGGTAGAATTTTTGCTTGATTTGGATCCAAGAGTTTTTGAAACAAAATACGCAATCAACTTAAGAAGGGAAAAAGATGAAGAGAAAATTTTGCGTTGTGCAGAGATTTATTTCCAAGAACATGGTTGTTTGGCATTTTCAACATCAATAGGATCTTCCATCGTTAAAGACCCAGTTACGGGAGATGAGGTTAATTTCATAAATGTACTTAATGACTTAAGAAGAAGTCAAACTTCGAGAAATCAAAGATTCAGCCAAAAATTTGTTGATGCTTTGCTTGCTATCGACAAACGAATGCTTGAACCAAACTATTGCACGAACTTAATCAAAGAACTCAGAGAAGAAAAAGACTTGAAGTTTGCAAGAATTTATTTTGAAAAGTATGGCAATCTTGCAGTTACATTACAAACAGGGAAAGTTGTTGATGAAGAAACTGGCGAAATTTTTGATTTAAATTCTGAATTTAAAAAGATTAAAGCTGCAGTTGGTGGAAATTCTGATTATAGATACAGTGATGAATTCTTGCAGAAATTAACTGAAATGGATCCACGTGTCTTTGAAAAAAATTATGCCCAAAATTTATTTAGAGAGCGAAAGGAACAAGCAATTTTTAGGTGCGCACAAATTTATTTTTCAAAATTCGGGAATTTGGCAGTAAGTCTTTCAAAGAAAAACAACGACAACATTATTGTCGACCCAGTTACACAGGCAAAGATTAATTTGGCACAAGAAATTATGAATATAAGACTTTATAGAAACGGTTATGACAATAATGGAAATTATTCTGACTTTCTTATGGAATCCTTGGAAGCTATGGATCCACGTGTTTTTGAAAGAAGATATGCAAAGAATTTTAGGAGAGAAAACAGAACAAAAAGTGACCAATGAGGGTCACTTTTTTTGAAGAGAAAGGGTGGTGGGGGAGTGAACACGAGGGACAGTTGTGGAGAGAGTGAGAAGAAAAAGATAAAAA
>CAJJUK010000035.1 GCA_905195085.1 uncultured Christensenella sp. | reverse complement strand
AGATGGCTGGATGTTTTCTACTTCTGCAATCTTCTCAAGAACCAGTCTTGTCTGGATTCTCTTAAGAGCCTGCGGTTTCATTTCTTCCTGCATTTTTTCTCATAGTACTTTTCAAGTTCGATTAAATCAAGCGAGTAATCCAATACGTTATTGAACAAGCAAAAATAGGCGTAATTTTTCTTTTCGGGCATTTTATACCCGATATCTACGCCGTTTGACTGTTCCTGTTCATATATTGTATTCGCTTCCAACGAAAGGATACGATATCCCTTAATCGACATGATAATTTCTCCCTGCTTGTTGTTATATACTATTATACGATATTTAACGGATTTTTTCAATCGAAACCGATACTCTATAAAAAAGAACCCGGAGAATAAATCCGAGTTCATTCTATTTTTAAATTATTTCAAAATGTTTTTAAAAATCACAATCTTATGGTAAAATAAAAATGATGAAAGAAAAAATTACGAAAAGTTTTTTGATTAAAACAATTTCCATTTTTTTGATTGTCCTAACCTTAGGTTTGGGAATTTTCTCTTTGCAAAAAACAGAAACCGCAAATGCAGAATCTTTTGTCCAACAAACACTTGAAGATGGAAGATTTTCAATGACGCTTACGGTCAATGCAAGAAACCAAACAGCACTCGACCTTGACAAAAGAAGCATAACAACAGTGGTTGGAGAAGAGATTGATTATTATTGCTTCAAATGGAGCGAATTGGAATATCTGAGATTTCGCTTCAATTCCACCATAAAAGACAATCCGTTGACCTTCAAATCATACCAATTTTTGCTGACAAACATTCAAACAGACGATTTGCAGACATCACTCGGAGTTTCCGAACCAAAAATTTTATACCAAGGAAACATCTCAAACAATTCATTTTCTCAATTTGATTTTTATTATTACATCGATGATGACGCAAACATAACTGAAACCGCAACACGTTGCACAGGAAATGATTTTGGACTCTACAAATTTGATTTTGTTTACACCTACGAAGAAGATGGCGTTGACATAAGCAGATCAGTTGGAGATTTTTACATCGCCGTTTTACCTGATGACATAGATTCGATTCCTGTTTCAGACATAAGAATTTTGTATTCAATTTCCAGTTCAAACAAACTTATGAATGTTTTCAATCTCTATCTTTCAAATGACACATACAGATATGTAAACCCAAAATACATTCAATGGAATGTTGTTGGCAACGATAAGATGAACACAAGTTATGTCTTGACTCAAAAAATCAAAGATGAAAATATAGCCTACGCAAATTCATCTGTGATTTGGCAATCGCTCCCAGAAGATAAGGTCACAGGTCCAAATTTTGTGTTTGACTCAAACGACATTGAGGGAACCTGGACAGTTTACTGCACAATCAAAAACACTGATGGTAGCGAAAAACTCAACTTGTCTGTGCAAAACCTGTCAACAATAAAACAACAAGCAAAATCTTATTTGTGGCTAATTTTGCTCATTGTTTGTCTAGTTATCTTGATTGCTGGAATAATTGCTCTTATCATATTCTATAAGAAAAGAGATAAGG
Organism: uncultured Christensenella sp.; assembly: GCA_905195085.1. Classification (GTDB taxonomy): domain Bacteria; phylum Bacillota; class Clostridia; order Christensenellales; family UBA1242; genus Caccovivens. The sequence goes on along the minus strand of CAJJUK010000035.1, from coordinate 8,219 downwards.
TTTGGTAAATAAATCTTGTTTCAAAAAATTGCAATTCTCATAGAATTTGAAATTAATAAAAAAACAAAAGAGTTGCTGTAACGAATTCTTACAACAACTCTTTTTCATACATTATGTAGAAAAACTAATCATGAAAATTAAAATCTCTCCAACAAATCTTTTTTCTTCTTTTCATATTCTTCCTGTGTTATTAACCCCTCATCAACCATATTTTTTAATTCTCTGATTGAATCTAGCGCATTTACATTTTGGGATGTTCCTTTCTTTTGATTATCAATGGAAGAAGCAATGTTATTTAAAGTTTCTGTTTGCTTAAGTGATAAGGATACCTGCACATCCTTATCATTTTTAACATTCTCTAATATCTTGTTTAACTTTTCTATAACATAGTTATATTGTGAAATATATGATATAATAAATGGCTTATTCTTTCCATTGACATTTAAATAACCTTGATTAAATGTTATTTTAACAGAGTTTAGTCCTAAAACATCTATAGATGAAATATCACTAATAGAGTCAAATCTATAACTAAACTTTTTATATCCAAATAATATAAACTTTCTACCTCTTATAACTTTATTTGTGACAACACATTCGTTAAAAATTACTCCCAAACATAGTGAGATATATAAACAAATAATAATAAGGGAACAAATAATAAACAAATATGGCGAATGCAACACAAACGCAAGAATAATAGATGTCAATATAAATAATATAAACAAAATATGCACCGAAATAGGAACTTGGAACTCAATATTTAGCAATATTTCTTCTTTTTCAGTGTTTTTTCTTGCTTCTTCCATAATTACTCCTTTGCTTTGTTGTTTACTCTTTGTTATTTTACTAGACAAGTTGTCTAGTGTCAAGATATTTTGTCTAGTTTTGGATAAAATTTTTATATGGATAAAGTATTTTGCGAAAATTTAAAATATATAAGAAAAGATATGGGATTGACACAAAAGCAAGTTGCTGAAAAACTTGGAGTGGTAGAAAGTTGCTACGCAAACTGGGAACAAGGAAGAACAGAACCATCAATTTCAATGTTAAGAAACTTATCTATAATATTGAATGTAAGTATAGACGACTTAATACACAACTCTATCTCATAAATTTTTTTCAATACTTAAATGTTTTATTTTTGATATGGCTAAAGCAAAAAAACACTTTAACATTTTAATAAAAGTGTTTTTTTTAATCCAAAATTATTTATGAACAGCAATCTTTGTTAATTCTATAAAATGTTATGGAAACTTGCACCCATGAAATGCTGGAATGTCTCAACATAATGTTTGATTATTTCAAGCGAAACAAAAAATTCAATCGGCTCTTCCTCGTCGATATAGGTCTTGAGTCTGACGATTTCAATTCCAAGTTGTTCAATTGATTTGTGATTAACCATGAAGCACATCTTCCCTTCGTTGACAGTCCAACTGTATTCCAAGTTGTCCACCAAACTTGCAACTTCACCATCAACAATTCCATTTTTCTCTGCAATTTCTTCAATTTCATAACAATAATTTTTCACTTCATTAAGAGAACTTACAATCACCCTGTCCTCAACAACACAAATTGCAATCAAGACACCAACAATAAAAAGAATGGCAATAAATTTAAACCAAAGACACTTTGTCATTCCTGCACCTTCCCCAATGACTTTAGTTGCATAGTTTGATATCTTTCATTAAATTTTTGTATGTAAACCGCGCCATTTTTGTCAACAGTCAAAATCAAAACCTCTTTAACTTTTTTGATTTTTGCTCTTTCCAGAATGTTTTTAACGTCAGTTTCATCAATGTCAGCAATTGGCAAATTGTCTTTAACAATTTTTCCTTCATTGATAATATTGATTGGAATCACACTTTTTTCTGTTTCAAGTTGCATATCTTCAACTGTGACTGGAGCATATTGACTTTTTGGAAGCACGCTCATTTTTCCATTCGTTTCCATGATTGCATATTGAATTTGCTCAATCTTGAAATACCCACACCCTCTTATTGCTTCAAAAACATCATCAACAGAAATGTTCAAGTTTTTCAAAGCTTTGTAATCAATTCCGTCTGGATTTATGACAATCACAGGTTTTCCACTCAAAAAAGAAGCAAACTTGTTGCTGATTTTTGAAAGGAAAGTCAAAACAAAATGCAAGATAACAAGAGTAAGCAGTGGCACAATTCCATGCAAAACCGGAACAGAAACCTCCGCCATTGGAATTGTTGCAAGGTCAGCAATGATAAGCGTCAAAACCAATTCAAAAGGTTGCATTTGTCCCAACTGCCTTTTTCCCATAAGTCTATACAAAAATAAGACCACCAAATAAATTATTATTGCCCTAACTACTATCGTTAACATGAAAATATTATAAGTAATTTTTAAAAATTAACACATTTTTGCCAATTTTTTCGATTTTTTATGATTTTTCTTTCTTTTTTCGCTTTAATTTTGAAATATTAACTTTTCCGGCAAATTTTTCTTTCAATTTCACTGTGTAAACTGAAAAATTGACAACATTGAAAACCAAGCATAGTCCAATAAAAATTGCAACCCCAACAAAAGCGGAAATCACAATGTCAAAGAACATTGGAAAGACATAGGAAAGCAAAGAACTCAAGAAAGATGTGATTGCCACTGTTGGAATGGAAAACAAGATGAACAGAAAAAGGTTTTTCTTGATGTTTATTTCAATTTTTAATTTTCTTTTAAGCATCAACAAATTCAAAACCGCAGTAATCAACGATGACACTCCCATTCCAATCACAAGTGCATTTATGCCGATAAATCTTGTAAGCGTCAAGATAGAGATGAACATAAAAACACCACCGATTAGATAGTTTATGAAAGATTTGACTTCCAATCCAATTGAATTCAAAACTGCGGAAGAAATGTTTGTAAGCCCCATAGGAATCATTATCCAGGCAGAATACTGAAGCAATTTTCCGCTTAACTCGTTGTCATAAATAAAAACACCAAACTTGTCCCCAATTGCCATGAAAATTGGAACAATCAAAAAGGAAACAAACATCGCAAACAAAACAGAAGATTGCACCCGAGTTTCAATATGTTTTGTGTCGTTTTGAACCATAGCCATCGAAATGTCTGGAACAAGTGCAGTCGCAAGTGAACCAATCAAAGCCGAAGGAAGGGACAAAAATGGAAAGGTCATGCCAATTGCGACACCATAAAGACTCATCGCTTGTGCAGAAGTGTAACCAGCAGCCATAAGTTGTGCTGGAAGAATCAAAGCAATAAGTGGTTGGACAAAACTGCTTGCAACTCTCACCCCAGTTATCGGTGCAGACTGCCTTATCACTTTTCTATATATTTTCGTCGGTTTGTTCATTTTTCCGCCATAGAAAAAATACAGAAGCATGACAAAAAATGCAGAAACAACACAAGAAAGTGTGAATGACCATGCCACAGACATGGCATTTTGAAGTGCCGTCATACCTGATGCCAAAAGCAGAACACAGACAACAATCTTGACCACCTGTTCCAAAAGTTCCGAAACACAAAGCCCAAAATAGTTGTCATTTCCCCACATTGCACCACGAAAAACGCTATAGATGGAAGAAAAAATCAATGAAGGAAGCAAAATAATCAAAATGTAAATACAATTTTTGTCCGTGAAAAGATTGGCAAACAAATTTCTGAACAACAAAATCACAAGGCACAAAATCACGCTGACAGCAAGTCCAACAAAAAGACTTGAAGTGACAAGACTTCCAATTTCCTTCTTTTTTGCACCGACACGATAACTTGCCGTCATTCTTGAAATTATCAAAGTGAATCCACTTGAAACAATGGTCAAAAGCACCATAAAGATTGAAAGTGCAACTTGATACATTCCAAGTGCTTCTGCGCCTATGGTTCTTGACAAAAATATGCGGAAGAAAAATCCCAACATCCTTGTCAAGAGAGAAAAAGCGGTAATGATTGCAACATTTTTGAAAATTGACTTCATATATTTTAATTTATAAGAATTTTTGCCGATTTATGCCTAATAAAATATAAACATAAAAGAAAGGAGAAAAAATGAGCATAAAAAAAATACCTTTTCCATATTACCAAGTCAAAAAAGGCGAAAATTTGAAGACAATTTCACAAAAATATAACATTGACAGCACAAAAATTTTACTTGATAACAATATGTCACCAAAACAAATAAAAGAAGGAGCGTTCATTCTTTTAAAAAGAAACTAACCCCCTTCTTTGTCATTTTTGTTTTGATTTAAGTTTTCACCAGAAGGCTTTGATTCTGCTTCCTGCTTATTTACGTTTTCATCAATAACTTCAGATGTTTGATGTTGTTTGCTTTCCTGAACCACAACCTCTCTGCCGGCTTCCACATTTGCGGAAGTCACTTTTTTTGATCTGAATTTTGTCTTCAAAAAGTTTTCAATTTGAGGTCGATACTTGAATGTCAGATAAAGCAAAATTCCAACAAAAACAATGATGAATGCCCATGCCACAAGTCCCCAACCATGATAAGGGATAAGTTCTCCACTTCCAAGATAGCAAGTCATGAAAATTCCAATAGGTCTTGCAATCAAATTGGTCAACACAAAAAATTTCCAAGTCATGTTTGTGAGTCCTGCAACCAAACAAAGTACATCATCAGGGAAAATCGGCAAAACCATCATAACCACAAATGAGTATTTTGCATTTGTCAAAAAGTCCGTCCACTTTTTGCAAGTTTCCTCTCCAACCATGAATGCAACAAGTTTCCTGCCAAATTGTCTTCCAAGCCAAAAAGCCAAAACGCTTCCAAGCATGATCCCAGCAAGACTCAAAAGAGCCGTCTGCAAAGGTCCATAAATCAGCACCCCAGCAAGAGTGGAAATTGTCGAAGGGATTGGCAAAAAAGTCACTTGCAAAAATTGCAACATAACAAACGCGAAGCGTCCCCAAAAACCAAGGGACAAAATGAGTTCTCTGATTTTGTCAACAGAGTTGATATATTCCCATGCACCTGTCCAAACAAGAATGTAATACACCAAAACAACTATTGCGACAATAATGACTGCCACAACAACAGAACGAATGATTTTTCGTTTTTTTGTTAAAGGTTTCTTTTCCTTTTTCTCATTTTCGGCCATGTTAATATTTTATTATATTCACTATTTTAAGTCAAACGATACAAAAATGGTTAAAAAACAATTGAAATTATGGATTAAATTCACTTGGATTTGTTTTTTCGAGTTTGTTCTTGACCGCATCTTCGTTTGCTTTTGTCACCTTTTGTGGTTTGATTATTTTCACATCACTTGCAGGAATAATCATTCCTTCCGCTGGAGTCTCAACTCCTTCCATCACAACGCCATCTTGAGGCAGATAATAATCATGCCTAATTTCCTTTTCTTCCACAAGCTCACCATTTTTGTAATACTCTAAATATCCTTTGCTTTCATACCCTTCTCTCGGATATTTAATTCTCAAATATTCACCTTTATACAAAATTCTGTTGGAGTATTCTCCCTTTGTGTCAGCAACAATTTTGTCCCCATTATGTGGAAGGATTTTCACAAGTTCTGCACGCTTTTTGATGCTCATTCCATCTTCAAATTTTTGCCCATAAATTTGGACAGTGACATTGTTTTCATCAGCAAAAGTTTTGATGTAAATTGGATTGTCAAGAGTGTTTTTGAACACCAAATCTGAATAACTGCCAGAAACCATGGCGTCAAATGAAAGTGGAACATATGATGCTGGCAATGAATGATGGTTGACACTCAAAATTTCAACATCAGCCAAAATCAATGCATTGTAAAGGGTTGTTGATGCCTGACAAACACCACCACCAACTCCATCAACATAGACACCCCCAACAATGATGTGTGCATTTTTGTATCCCTGTGCTTCCGTTCTTGGTCCAGTGGTTTCATTGAAAGAAACAGTCTCTCCAGGTTCGACGATCATTCCATTAAAACTTTCCAAAGCCTTTTTGACATTGTTTTTTCTTGCCGATGAACTCGTTGCGTAGGAGGTTGAAAATTCGCTTCGCATAACCACACTGTCCTTAAGTGCTTCAACATCAATTTGATTTTCAATCTCAATGATTGGAATTTCAATTTTTACTTTTTTGCTGGTTGTCAAAGCATTGTCAATCTCTTGATACAGTTGATCTCGATTGACGAGAACCGCATTTTGTCCCTTATCCACAGCAAAAACCTCTTCAGCATCTGGTTGAAAAATCAAACTGGCCTGCTTGCTTTCCTGCTCAACTTCCTCAATTATGTCGTTGATTTTTTCATCAATATCAGCCAAAACATTGGTGTATGAAATTTGAAAATCTTTCCCCTCTGCTTTGATTTGTTTCGCTTTTCTCATGTTCTGAAAAAAATTTCCATCTTTGCCATATTTTGCAATTTGTGCCACAATAGGTTGGATTTTGTTTGACACTTCAAAATCATTTCCTGACAATGTCCAACTTTTGTCCTTGCTTGTAAGTTCAATCTCAATATCCTTTCTGCTTTCAAGCATATCAGTCAAAACAACATTTTCCGCTTCCGCAACAGACATTCCACTGACATCAATGCCATTGATTTTGGTGTTGTCATAAAACTTTTCTTTTCCAGTTATTGTGTTAGCAAAGAAAAATTGACAGCAAAGCAAAAGTGCCACGGACATTGCCGACACCCCCAAAAACCACAAAAACCCCTTTTGATGTTTCTTTTTTTCTGTTCTTGCAACTTTTTCTTTGTCGCTGTGTTTTTTTGTTTTCTCTTTTTTGTCTTCTTTTTTCATAGAAATATTATGTCAAATAAAAGCAAAAATATTAAACGTCAAAAAACTGCAACGCTAAAAAGTAAACAAAGAAAATATAAAAAAAGAAAAAATTATTGAAATAATCAATAATTTTGTAAATTCTTTTCAATCTCTTTCAAAAGTTCTTCTTTCGTGTTTGCAACTTTTCCATCAAAAACCTTTGAAAGCAAATTGTTTAAAATTCTTTCATAACTTCTTTTGTCAATATTTGGAAAATTTTCCTTGATATCCCCAGCGTTAATTGCCAAATCAGTCACTGAAATCACAAGACCATGTTCAATGATATATTTGTAAAAAAAGTTGTATTTGCTTTGCGTTCTTTTTGATTTTGCACCCAAAAGTGGATAGATGTTTGCCCAATCTTGATAATATTTAAAGAAATAATTTTTGTTTTTCATTCCCCTAAGTGCATTATAATAACCGGAAAGCAAAACAAAAACTTTTTTAATCAAAGACTGATTAAGTCCAAATTGTTCTTTGAGGAATGTTTCCAAAAATGTTTGCAAACACTCTGGCCTATGCGAATCGACTATATCAATCAAAAGTCCCAAAAATCTATCTTCTGTTTTGAACACCATTTTATATTTAATCTTTTTAACCGAAAGACCAAAATATTGCCAAACAGCCATCAAATTCAAAAGTTTCAGAGCCCTTCTAAGTCCTTTTTTGTTGAGATTGTAGCGTTTGTCACAATATAAAATTTTTTCAATTTCAATCAATTTTCGACTGCCAGAGATATCTTTCAAATTTGATGTGTACTTAATTGCCGACCTTAATGTTTCTTTGTCAATTCTGAAATTCAGCTCTCCTGCAATTCTGACCATGCGAAGAATTCTCTCTCCATCATATTTCAAAATGTCGTCCGGATTGATGTTGCAACGAATGATTTTTTGATTTAAGTCAACGATTCCATGATATAAATCGACAATCTCATCTTTGTTTATATTGTAATAAATTGAATTGACAGTGAAATCTCTGCGAATCGCATCTTCTTCAATTTTGTCCGTAAGTTTGATTTGAACTGGATAGTGACCACCATTTTCGTCATATATTTCTTTTCTGAAAGCGGTGTATTCATAGTTTTCCTTTCCTTTGGAAATCAAAATAGAACCCAATTTCAAGTTTTTGATTTTGACAGAAAACTCACTTCCTTTCAAACGATTGGCAACTTCTTCAATGTTGACACTGCTTGCAAGATCGACATCACCATCTGCAATTTCAAGAATCTTGTTTCTGACAAAACCACCCACAATATATAAATTCTCTGGAAAAAACTTTGCTAATTTTTTTAAATTATCCGAAATTTCAATAAACATTTTTTCCTCCAAAAAACACCATTCAACATAAACAGAGCAAATTTGTCAGCAAACATCATAAAATGATTGTTAAATCGCATAAATTATCTAAAATAAAAATAATATAATTATTTAAAAAAGTCAATTATATTTGAC
>CAJJUK010000034.1 GCA_905195085.1 uncultured Christensenella sp. | reverse complement strand
ATTAACAAAAAATGCCAAAAAATTAATTTTTTTGGCATTTTTTATGCATTTTTTAATAATTTTAAAAAATTATTTTTTTACAATTCTCTTTCTCTTGTTTCGTATTTAAGCTTTGTTGACATTCCTCCACGTATATGTTTTTCTGCAAAATTGTGTTCCAAAATTTTTTGAACATCGTCATACATTTGTTTGTCAACTTTTTGCAATCTTTTTGACAAATCGTTGTGAACTGTGCTTTTGCTTAATCCAAAAATTTGAGCAGTTTTTCTGATGGTATCCTGAGTCTGTGAAATGTGGCGAGCAACTTCCAAAGTTCTCTCTTTGATATATGCTTTCATTTTGCCTCCCATAAGATTTTGATAATTCAAATCTCTTTGAAATTGTCATAATAATTCTTATGAGAGGACTTGTCACATTATGCAAGATTTTGTCGAAAATCAAAAACAACGTCATAAAAAAATAGAACGACAAGCGTTCTATTTTTGACATTCTTCAATCAATTCAACGATTTGACCGATTGTTTTGATTTGGCTGATTTTTTCATCTGGAATTGTGATACCATATTCTTCTTCAAGAGTCATCAACATTTCAATAACATCCAAAGAGTCTGCACCCAAATCTTCAATAATGTTTGATTCTGCGGTGATGGTGTCTTTAGAAATTCCAAGTTGTTCTGCAACCAATTCTTTTACCTTATCAATAATCATGTCAACCTCCACGAGATTATAATACCATAATCTTCATGAAAAATCAACTAAATACGATTATTTCTCCATTACTTATTTTGCAAATCAAGGTAATTGTTTGGGTCAACTTCAACTCCGTCTTTCATGAGAACAAAGTGCAAATGAGCGCCGTCCTTAGATTCGTTTGTTGCAGAGTCTGAAGCATTTCCAATTTGTTGACCTTTCTTGACACTGTCACCTTCTTTAACTTGCACACTGTCACTCAAAGATGAATAAACACTGACAAAACCATCAGAATGGCTTATTGTGACAATGTATCCATCCAATGAATTTGATTCCACAGAGTCAACCACACCATCATAGATTGAGAAAACTGCATCATTTTCAGAAGACAAATCAATAGCGAGATGAATTTCCCATCTGTTAAGACTCTCATTCAACTGCAATCTATCGTCAGCATAATCTTTCACAATCACTGCATCTGTCATTGGCAAACCAAATTCGATGTTGTTTGTTGACACCGGTTCACCTTTTTGAACTCCCAAAGCAATTCCAAGTGCAAGAGCCAGGGAGAAAACGCACGCAAGACTCAACACTCCATATCTTTTGAATAATTTTTTGAATTTTCCTTCTTCTTTGATTTCCATATTACCTCCATGCATTGATAATTGCCACAAAAAAGTTAAAATAAACACAAAATTTGAAATTTTTTATAATTTTTTCAGAAATTAATAACCCGTCAAAATCATCGGAAAACCCGCAACAATATTCCCATCAGCCACAGCAACCTGCATATTCACCTTTTTCCCATCCAAATAAACACAAGTTTGACAATAAGGAGTGTAACCACAATAAACAGTCAAATCTTGAATTTGAGAAGTTGAAATAATTTGAAATTTTGTTTGCTTAAAAAGTTTGTCAACATCATTCCCATTTAAGTAAAACTGAACGGCTTCAGAATTGTTGTTCAAGTTCGCCAAATTTTGCTTCGCGACATCAAGTGTGCAAAAATTGAAAAACTTGTCCCCACAAGCGATGGATTCAATGTCGTCAATCTCTTGAAAATCAGATGCAGAGACAAAACAAACTTTTTCCACGTTTTCAAGACTATAAAGCGGATTTGTTTCATTTTTTACCAGCAAAGTTGAGCACAAACAAGACAAAATCAAGATAAAAACCAAAATTTTCTTCATAGAATATCTATTTCCACTTCCGAAAAACTTAAACAAAAAAAGAAGTACAAAAATTGCACTTCTTTCATATACTTGCATAAAATTATTTCACCAACAAATAAATCAAAATTCCCAATGCTCCGAGAGAAACAATAAAACCCAACCAATAAAGAAAAGTTTTCATTCCACCACTGGCTTTATGCTTAACTTTCTCTGCTTTTTCCGGTTTTTCCTTTTTCTTTTTTGTTTCAACCTTTTCTTGCTCAACGTTTTCTGTCACTTTTTGCACATCGGGAACAGATTTTTCCGGCATTTCAACACTTTCAAAATTTGCATTCTCCACAGGTTTTTCTGCCACATTATTCTCATTTTTTTCTATACGCGGTGGCGGTGGTGGCGGCATATTCTTCAATTCCTTAGGTGGTGGTGGCATAACAATTTTCTTCTCTTCCATTTAAAACTCCTTGACTTATCATTATTTTATCTTATAACAACTAAAAAAGTCCAACAAATTTCAATATTGTTGAACATTTTCCCAAATATTTTGATCGTCGAACTTTGTTTCTAATGTTTCCACCACAAAAGTTAAGATATATTTTTCTTTACTCACAAAATCTGCATCTTTTGGCAAAACAAGATAGGTGCAAAATGTAATTTTATTTCCCCCATGCAATACATCATCATAATAATAGTATCCATCTTCAGCCTTTTCAAAATGCTCACTGGTCACAAAATCGAATTCGGTATCGCTGGCAACTCCAAAGATTTTTGCTTTAACTCTCACCCTGACATCAGAATTTAAGGCTTGTGCATTTATTTGGATCACCTGCGGAATTGTCTCCCCGGGCAAAAAAGAACCATCAAATGTAAATGACGCCACACTTGCTTGATTTGGATTGACTCCAATAGAAAACGAATCTCCAACGGTCAGATCTGAATCTGAATTTAAGTATGATATTGAATAATAATAGCCACTTGTCCCCAAAATCAATGACAAAATCAATAAAATAGACAGAACAATAACTGCAAAAATCCAACCTACATTACTTTTCTTCATGTTAATAGTTTAAACTTTGCTTTTATTATTATTCTGTCCTAGATGTCTTTTTTCAGTTTTTTTCTTCGTTTATTGCGTTCCTGTCTGAAATTTTCTATTTGTATTCTTCTGAATTCTTGACTCTCTTCTTGAAGTGCAAATTTCTTTTTAACCCAGCGATATTTTCGATTTCCATAAATTGTGTCGTAAGAGATCACTCCAATTCCCATAAGCAAATCAATGTAGAATGAGCAGAATCTCCAAAGAAGCAATGCCCAGAATGTGTAACCGCCCAAATAATCATTAAACAATGCCGCAAATGTGATTTCATTCATACCACTTCCACCTGGAAGAGGAATGAAACTTGCCGCCAAGTCAATCAAAGCTGCATAAATAAAGAATTCGCCATAGTTCCCAATGGCACCACCCTGATAAGGAAATGCCAAATAGATGAAATAAGGAATGGAGAACAAGAAAACAAATCTAATTGTGTGTAGCGCCAACTGAAGAAAAACGTCCCACTTTGCCTTGCTATATTCCTTAATGATGTTTTGATAATCGGTAACAAAATTCATTACCTTATCGTAATATTTATCATAGTCCTTCAAAATGTGCATTTTGACAAGCAGTTTCAATCCCCAAGACACAAGTTTTTGCCCCAATTTTTTTGAAACTGAAACAAAAACAATAAATGCGACTGCAATGAATGCCAAAATGAAACCTATGATACTTGCAACAGAAACAAATGTTTGAGAACTTCCATTAACAAACGACAAAACAAGGCACACAAAAGTAACAATCAGCCATGCAATTTGCTGAAAAACCAATTTTGCCATTGGAACTGAAAGAGAAGTCGACGCTGGCACATCTCTTGCATTAAGATATGTCGCCATAAATCCCTGACCACCACCCGACATAGGAATGATGGCATCATAATATCTCAAAATTCCAAGCGATTTAAAAGATAAGAACCATCTTGAACGCAATGTTTTTCTGTATATCATTCTGTGAATCGCAATAACATCGACAATAATGATTCCAGCCAAAAATACCAACACGATGAAGATATAAAGAAAGTTCACATCTTTCAGTCTTAAAGGAGTGAAGTCTTCTGTTGTAAATATGTTCCAAATCAAGATTCCAACAACAAGAACAATGTTGAAAACAAAATAGAAAATGTTTAATATTTTCTTTTTCTTTGCCTTAGATTTGTCATTGATTTCTTTGTTTGCTTCTTCAATCTTCTCTTCAACTTTTTTGTTTTCTTCTTCTGAAAGCTCTTCTTTTTTCAGTCTTTCAATTTGCTTATTTCTGTATTTTGTTTTTACGCGTGAAAAAAAATTCTGCTTCTTTTTTTGCTCTGTCATTTCAGCAGATTGCAATTCTTCTTTAATTTCGATTGGTTGCTTTTCTTCACTGCTCATTATATTTGCATTTTAACAAAAAATAACAACCCTTGTCAATTCAAACAAGAGTTGTTATAGATTTTTATTTTTATCAATATAAATCTTTCATGTTGTTTTCAATTGCTTCAATTTTTGTTGTCAATGAAGATCTAAGATAGTTCATGTTCATATTTTGGAAAACTGAGAAATTGTCTGTTGTAAGTTGTTCATAGATCTTGTCAAACAATGTTTTTTCTGAGAAGATGTTAAGTCTTGTTGATGCCAAAGTTCTAATATTTTCTTGATTTTTTGAAACATCAAAGTTCGCAGTTATTCCACTGAAAACATTCTTAATTTCTCCTGCATAGAAGAACATATAAAGCCCATCTTCCGCTCTAACAAATTCAGTTGTGTCGCCAATTTTTGCTTCGTTGTTGTTATAGAGTTCCAAAATCACATCCAAAACATCTTCATTTCCACTGAATGTATCATTTGCCAAAACTTCATTTGAAGAATTAACACCAAAAACAGCATTGTATTCAACACCTTTCAATGTGTCATCATCATTATAAAGATAAAGGTATGGTCTAAAAGCGTCAGCCTTGTCATAAGAAATCTGTTTGTTGTATTCTGCAACATAAGTTTCCAAAGTTTTCCCTTCAGCTTCTGCTTCAGCAATTTGTTCTTCTGTCAAATCTGAAACTGAAATATATTTATATTTTGCAACATCCTGATTGATTTTGCTAAGCAAATTTTGTGCAGAAATTGTCTGATTAGTTTCTTCACCGGTTTCCGCATTTCTGATTGTTGCACTTATGCTGTTGTACAATACATCAAGTCTTTCTTTATATTCATTCAAACCAATTGATTGGTTTTGCAAAGCAGTTTGAAGATTTGTGTATTCACTCTTCTGTGCATCAGTCATTTCAAGTTTGATATAAGCAACATAGAAATAATTTGATGCTCCTTCGCCTTCCAAAATGTAATCAACACTTCCAACATCAGAAAGCATTGTGCTTGCATAAGTTTCTGTGTCACCACCCAACGCATATGTTGCATAGTCTGCTCTCACTTTAGCGGAATAATATGACAACACATTTTCCACTGTCACGTTTGAAACATCTGCATCTTGGTGAGATTGTCTGTTGTAGATAACTTCATATTTCTCAACAATATAGTTGTCTCTGATGATGCTGTGAACTCTGTCCATTTCAAACAAGAACCATTCTTTGTCTGTTTTGAAATCTTTGTAGCCATAGTTCTCTTTGATGTCTGCAAGATAGTTGTTGAAAGCACTTCTCCAATTTCTTGCACTTGTTGAATTGTCAGCTTCGGTCAAAGAATAAAGTTTGTTGTACATTGCTTCTTTAAAAGGATAGTTCCCTTCTGCATCTTTATATTCATAGTTGCAATAAACACCTTCACCATTTTGTCTGCCATCATATGTTGCTCTGATTGTTGATGCTGGGGTTGTTTTCTTGATTACATATTTTCCATTTGAATTTTTTTCAAGATATGCAGATTTTGCATAAGATGTGTAAACAGATGAGTTTGTATCAGAATTTGTATTGCTGTCATCTGAAGAAGAAATGTCCAAAACTTCATTCAAATATTCTTTCAAGTTTGAGTACAACGCACTGTAGGTTTCGTCCCAAATGTAAGTGGTTTCATTTCCATTCAACATTTCGCCTTCGCTTGGGTTGGCTTCGTAATATTCCTCAACTGCCTTGATTGTCAAACGGTTATCAACAATGGTTTCCAATGTTTGTTTAACCGCTTGTTCCATTGTATAGCCATAGTTGTCAACATAGTTGTATCCATAACTGTTGTAAGCAGAAATCAAATCTCTTTTTGTGATGTTTTCTTTCTCCCCATCAGTGTATGTTATTGTTGCAACAACCGCTTCATAATAATTTCTATCATTTCTGGTGACCAAAGAACAGCCTGTAAAAACAGACAGACACATAATCACCATCATAAATAACGCTGCAAATTTTCTTTTCACATTTCTCTCCAAGTCATTTTTGTTTTAAAGCGACACTTGTTCACTCTAATATACTAACTCCAATATTATAAACTATAAAACGATAAAATTCAAGCAAAAGAAAGCATTTTCTCAATCTTTTTTGGATGTCAAAGCATTGGAAAACATCTCAATAAGCAAATTAACTTTATCAATAACCTTACCTTTTGTGTTTACCTTTAGAATAGGTAGTTGTTCGAATTTTAAACAAGTATCATAAAACTTGCCAACATTCGACAATCTTTTATCAATTATTTCTTCACTCTTGTAGAAATAAATCAAACAGTCAACTGCATTTATTTTGATTTTTTGAACATTAAAGTTTCCTGCCAAATTTTTCAGAAATGCCACCTTGCACAAATTTTCAACTTCAACAGGTAAATCACCATTGCTTTCTTGAAGTTGTTTGACAACTTGGTCATATTCATCTTTGGTTGAAATGTTGCTGATTTTGTTGTAGAAGATAATTCTTTCTTCTTGAGAAGGAATGTAATCTTCACTGATAAACGCATCAAGCACAAGTTCCATCTTGATTTCCTTCGCACTGTGTGTTTTTTGTCCAGAAATTTCTTTTGTGACTTCCTCCAAAAGTCGAACGTACATATCATATCCAACTTTTTGCATATGCCCATGTTGTTCTTTGCCCAAAATGTTGCCTGCACCACGAATTTCCAAATCTCTCATTGCAATTTTGAAACCGCTTCCAAGTTCTCTGAATTCTTTGATTGCTTCCAGTCTTTTGTAAGCATCTTCAGTCAAGACCTTTCCGCCATTGTAGGTCAAATATGCATAAGCCAACTTATCAGAACGACCAATTCTTCCTCTTATCTGATAAAGTTGACTTAGTCCCAACATATCACAATCAACAACAAAAAGTGTGTTCAAGGTCGGCAAATCAATTCCATTTTCAATCAAAGTTGTTGAAATGAAAAGATTAAATTTGTCTTCATACAAATCATTAATAACTTTCGCAAGTTCATTTTCCATCATTTGACCATGAGCGACTCCAATTTTTGCCTGTGGAAGAAGTTCTGCAACATGACTTCTGAAGTTGTAAATCTCTGCGACTCTGTTGAAAAGCACAAGAGCCTTTCCATTTCTCGAAAGTTCTCTTGAAACAACATCCTGCAAAAGTTGGTCACTGTAAGGACTGACATAAGTTTGAATTGGGAGTCTGTCTCGAGGTGGAGTTGCAATGACACTTATGTCACGAATACCCGAGAGCGACATATGCAAAGTTCTTGGAATTGGCGTTGCAGAAAGTGTCAAAACATCAATGTCAGTTTTCATTTTTTTGATTTTTTCTTTGTCTTTAACTCCAAATCTTTGCTCTTCATCAAGAACAAGCAAACCCAAATCTTTGAATTTCAAATTCTCATTCAAAATTTTGTGAGTTCCAATCAAGATGTCAATCTTGCCTTCTGCAAGTCTTTTGTAAATATCCTTTGTTTCTTTGTCAGATTTAAAACGATTCAAAATTTCCACTCTGAGACCAAAACCGCTCATTCGCTGTTTGGTTGAACGATAGTGCTGTTCTGACAAAATTGTGGTAGGACAGAGGAAGGCAACTTGTTTTCCATTATATACTGCTTTGAAAATTGCACGAAAAGCAACTTCAGTTTTCCCAAAGCCAACATCGCCACAAATCAGCCTGTCCATGATTTTGTCACTTTCCATATCTTTGTCAACATCGGCAATTGCTTGAGCTTGGTCTGGAGTCAATTCAAATTCAAAAGCGTCTGCAAATTGTTTTTCAAGTTCTTCATCTCTGACAAAAACAAAACCTTTCTTGTCTTGACGTTCCTTATAGATTTTTGCAAGCGAAATTGCAACTTCTTTCAAGTCCTCTTTGACTTTTTGTTTCAGCCTTGTCCACTCACTTGAACCCAACGCATTAAGTTTTGGACTTTCTCCACCAATATAAGCGGACAACAAGTTTGCCTGTTCTGATGGCAAATACAAAAGTGCACCATTTTTATATTCCAAAACAAAATAGTCTTTTTCAAAGTGCGAAAGTTTCAGCCTGACAATATCCCTGCATCGTCCAACACCATAAAACGAATGAACAACATAGTCCCCAACTTTTGGCAAATATGAAAAATTTTGTTTTCCACTTCGATAGTCAACTTTTTTGTTTTTATACATATCGTCTGTGCCAATGCCGACAATATCAAATTCAAGAAAACTGAAGGAATAAGGGAAATAATCTTTGCACAAATAGATATGAATGTTGTCAACCAAATCTCCTTCAAAGACCTTGTATTGAATTTTGTTGGTAAGCAAAAACTCACTCAAAATATCAAAATAATCACCCGCAAAAAGAAAGACATTGATGTGCCCATCAGCATAAATCATTATGTCTTTTTTCAGTGCCAAGAAATCTGTCACATAACTCTTTTGTCCAACAGTCTTGTTTTCAAAGTCGCTGTCATTTGCATTTGTCAAAACAGTATATTTTTTTAAATCAATCTCATCAAAATTCAAGAAAAGACCATCTTTGTTCCAAGACAATTCTTCTCTGCTCTTTTGCAAAATTTTACATTCATTTTCAATTTTGATTGGCTCATCAACGACAACATTTTCACACAAATCCAAAACCGAATTTGTTCCATTTTTCAAAAAAATAGGCAAAATTTCAATTTTTTCAACAATTTCTTGCGTTTTCATTGTGGAAAAATCAAAATTTATGATTTTTTCAACTTCCTCATCAAAAAATTCGACACGATAAGGATAATCTTGCCCGCTGATAAAAATGTCAACAATGTCCCCACGAACAGCAAATTGGCCAACACTGGTCACATAGTCCACTCTTTCATATCCAAACCCAACCAATTTTTCTGACAAATCTTCAAGCGAAATTTCTGTTTTTTGCGCAATGACAAACTTGCTTTTCAGAAATTCCAAATCAAATTTTGTTGTGAGTGACGATGGCAAAAAAATCAAAACATCAATCTTGTCATCCAAAAATGATGAGACCGCATCAGCAAACGGAAACAAATTGACGTCTCTTTCGTCCTCGTTCTCTCTTCCACAAGAGACAATTTGAACCTTCTTTCCGCAATCCAAAAGACCTCTCTTCAATTTGCTCGCTGTGACAAAGTCGCCACAAAGATAGACAAGTTTGTCTTGCAAAGAACAAAACAAAACTTTTTCACCAATAAAAAACCCTCCCAAGCTTTTCTTCTCAGGAAGTTTTGTCGTTTTAAGGAAATCCAAAAACTTATTCATCAAGACAATCTCTCACAAATCTCATTGACCGCTTTTGAAATTATTGGTTCAAAAACGCTCTTGTCATATTTTGAAAGCACATAATCTGCAAGATCCATTGTTATATCTCTGCCAATCCCAATTTTCAACCTTTCAAAGTCTTCTCCAATGTAGGAAACAATGCTTCTAAGCCCATTGTGTGTGCCGGCAGAACCATGTTCTCTATATCTGATGTTTCCCTTTGGCAAATCTATATCATCAACAACAACCAAAATTCTTGCATCTTTGAATTTGTTTTTGATCATAACCACACTTTCGCCACTCAAATTCATATAGGTCTGTGGTTTCACAATCAACAATTTTTCGCCGTTAAAAACTCCTTCTCCAACCAACGCTTTAAATTTGTTTTTATCAAAAGAAATGCCCAGTTTTTCAGCCAGGGCATCAACAACATCAAAACCAATATTGTGATATGTGTTTCTATATTTTTCGTCAGGATTGCCAAGTCCAACCACAACATTCATAAAAATTCCCCTTAAACTTTTTGATTGATAAGTTTCGCAAAAGGACCAATCACTTTTCCCTTTTCCACTTTGCTCTTTTCAAGATAACTTTGACAAACAAAAGCCTCATCGCAAACAATTGTGTCAAAGATGTAATTTCCACTTTCCAAAATAACATTTTTTCCAATGTAACTTTCGCCTTTGATTATGTTGTTTGGATAGATCACACAACCGGCTTCAATTTCAACATCTGCATCAATAAAGATTGTGTTTTCTCCAAAAAAGATGACTCCGTTTTCTTTGTGATAATTCAAAATTCTTCCACTCAAAACCTTGAATGCAAAAGACACTTTTTTTGAAGAATTGATAAGTGTGAAATCTTCTTTGTCAAACTCTTCCACGGTTGAAGACAAAAGCATTTTGGCATTTTGCAAATACTCTGCTTTGAAAACATATCCTCTGACAAGTTTCAAAACATTCATACGGCGTTTGGAAAAATAATCCATAATTTCCAAAAATGTCGTCTTCTTCAAAAGTGGTGTGTCGCTGTAAAGTACTGCAACAAAATTATATCCTTCTGCCAAATTTCTAACAGTTTCCAAAAGATTTTCTTCTTCCGGTTCTTCGATGATTTTTTGAGCACAACCAGAAGCTGCAAGTGCCACCCAATCAATCATTTTCTTTCCACAAATGTCAAAATTTGGAGAAATTTCCCCCTTTGCCTTGACAATGACAACCAAAGTTTCCTCTGCAACCCAATCATAGTTTTCTGCTTGTTGCAAAGGTTCTTTGTTCATATCTTGCAAAAAATCAAAACTTATTTGATTTTCACTTACTTCAATTTCCAATTCGTTATCAATTTCCATAAAAATATTATAAAATTATTCATAACTTTTGTCAACAAAGAAACCTTTAAGAAATAAAAAATTAAATTAATATTTTAAATTATTTCAAAATGTTTTTAAAAAT
>CAJJUK010000033.1 GCA_905195085.1 uncultured Christensenella sp. | reverse complement strand
GCCGCTGGATCACCTCCTTTTAAAGAGAGATGTCGATGAGGGTGAGGAATCACCCGAAAGTGAACGAGATAACGATTGTTCGAGAAACTATTTAATTAATACTAAAGAGAGAGTAGACTTACTACTCTCTCTTTTTTATTGTCTCTATGGCACTTGTTAGAAATGCGAAAGGAATGTTGAACAGATCCAAAATAAGTTGGGTATGGACATTTGATTTTGAATGTGTTATAATATCGCCATAAAGGAGATAAATTTTAAAATAAAATGATAAAACAAAACGGTGTACTTTATGATGTTACTGAGGCTGACTTAGAGTTGCTTGAAACAAATCCAAACGAATTTTGGGAGGGCGTTACAGAAATAGGTGCAGAAGCATTCCATGGTTTGAAAAATTTGAAAGTAATTGATGTGCCTGCTGGAGTCACAAAAATTGGAGCAAGAGCCTTTAAGAATTGCTCTGATCTTGTTTTGGCACGTTTTCCTGAAGGCGTTGAAGAATTGGGGGAATGGGGATTTGAAAATTGTTATTCTTTGAAATATGTCAATTTGCCTGAAGGAATTGCCGAATTACCAGATGCATTTTTCTTTGGGTGTGTTAGTTTGGAAAGAGTTAAACTTCCTCAATCTTTGAAAAAAATAAATAAATATGCTTTTTATAACTGCAGAAATTTAAAGCATTTGCATATGCAAAACAATGTCACTGAAGTTGGAATGTTTTTTTGTTCAGGTTGCACGAAACTTCAAGTTTTAACACTCTCAAGGGAGTTGAAAGAGTTACCACCTTTTGGCATACAAAACTGTGTTAGTTTGAAAAGTTTTGGAATTCCTACAAAAACAACAACAATCAGTAAAAATTTTGCGGACGGGTGCAAAAGATTAAAGGAAGTTGATTTGTTGGTTTATTGTGGCGAGGCTTATGGGCAATTAGACAAAAACATTGTAAAACAAATGAAGTCAGGGGAACTGAAAGCAAACTTGGTAAGAGATGAAAACGAAAATATTGTTCTAGATTGTTATCCTAAACATATTGTTGGGAAAAGTTTATAGACAATTTTTACAAACGAATTTATTAGATTTATTTCGACAATATAGGAAAAATTAAGAGAAGTTTTTGTTTGGTTATTGTCACTATTTATCATATAATTTCCTTGTTACATAAAAGGAGGTTATATGAGTAACAATGATGTTTTAAGATCAATAGCACAAAAAGCAAAAAGAAGGCTTGTTGGAAAAGAAACAATTTCTACGGCCAAAATTAAGGTGATTTCCAACGAAGATGAAGAATTTAGGTCTAGGGTTGAAAATTTGTTGTCGCAGAAAGATGTTGTGACAAACCCTGTTCATTATCTGATTGATGACAAAATCTTTAGTGTTTTGGACGGCAATGCAAAAGAAAGATATTTGCTTTCAACATTAGATAAATATAACAGTCTTAAAAACCAAATTAAAAATGTTTCATCTTATTCTCGTTTTTGTATGTGATTTATTGTCATCAATGCTACTTGGCGAATATATATTTTTATGAAACAAAAAAGATGTCAAATAAGCAAAGATGTGATTTTGGGCAAGAATGTTGAAATTGATGAAAATGTCAAAATCTTGGGATGTTGCAAAATTGGTGATAATGTCAAAATTTTGTCTGGTTCAAGAATTGAAGACGTTGTCATAGGCAATGATTGTGTGATTGACAGCTCCATAATAAAAGAATCAAATGTTGGCAATGGTTGCAAAATTGGACCTTTTTCCCATATACGACCAAATTGTATTTTGGCAGACAATGTCAAAGTGGGAACCTTTGTGGAGATTAAGAATTCTCATATTGGAAAGGGGAGTAAAGTGCCACACCTATCCTATGTTGGTGACGCCGAAATAGGAGAAAATGTCAACATTGGTTGTGGGGTGGTCTTTGCAAATTATGACGGCAAGATAAAGCAAAAATCTAAGATTGGAGACAATGTTTTTGTTGGCTGTAATGTTAATATTGTTGCACCAGTTAACATTGCAGACAATACATATATTTGTGCAGGAACAACTGTGACAAATGACACGGAAGATGGTGACTTTGTCATTGGTAGGGTTCGACAAGAAAACAAAAAGGGAATAAAAAAAAGATAGGAGATCCTATCATTTTTTTATTTTAAATCATCTTTTGCAATTTCTAATATTTTTTCTACAACAATGTCCTCAGCGGTTAATTTTCGTTTGTGGATTGCTTTTTCCAATTTATCAAACAAAATTGCAAAACCCAACATTACCGATGCAGCCAGGACAAATCCAATTATGTAAATTATTAAGAATATAACATAAGGAACCGAGTCGTAAATTATGTTTAATATAACAAGAGTGCATGGATAATATGGACTTATGTAGAACATATTGAAGGTTGCATCAGTTCCGCAGTAGTGCCAAATTATGTTCATGATGAGGGCAATTGCAAGCATGACTAAAAATACATATGTAGCTTTGATTATTGTTTTGAAATTAAACTCGACGCTTCTTGTTGCAAGCAGTAAGAAACCGATTGTGAACATACTTGAATGCCAAAACATCGTTTGAATGTTGATGCCTATTTGAGAAGTGAACACATCGCCAGGATAAATCATAACAATCAGTCCTGCAAATAATGCGAATGTAGACAGATAACTTGTTATGCAATCATAAACTTTCCCTTTGCGTAAAATTCCTGCAATCGCCATCAAATACATTGGGGTGGAGCAGAATTGGAATGGAAAGGCATACCATTGATAGGACCACGTTGAATTCCCATTTCCACCATTGTAGTTGAAACTAAAGATAACTTGTTTATAAATTTCAAAAATTATGAGAGCGAGTCCCGTGGACAATAATATGATGTTTAAAGTTTTTCTTGATATTTTCTTCCTGAATATGTAAATAACAACACATTCTGCAATCATTATGCAAATCCAAAGAATGTGAAACCACCCAAACCAAGTTGGTCTTGTCATTGTTCCTTGCAGCCAATGTAAAAATTCTTCCATAATTGAACTCCTAACTGTTGAATACTAATTTTATAATATAACAAAAAGATTGTTTTAGTCAATGGAATTAAAAAGATTAAATTTTTGATTGTTGAAATTAAATTTTTTTTGTGAAATGCTTGACATAAATTAGATTTATAGTTATAATAAAACCGCATTCTTAAAAATACGGGCATATCCCCGCCAGTATTTGGAATGTTCATGATGGCTTGTAGCTCAGTCGGTTAGAGCACCACCCTGATAAGAAAAATTTTAGGGTTTGGAGACAGTGGTTCGATCCCACTCATTCCAAGAAAAACTTAATATAGGATTGTAGCTCAGTCGGTTAGAGCACCACCCTGATAAGGTGGGGGTCGGTGGTTCGAGTCCACTCAATCCTACCACTAAAACCCCGATAAATTCGGGGTTTTTATTATGTTCATATAACTAATTTTTTGTTGCAAATGCACCCAAAATTTGTAGCAAATGTTTTTTATCATTAAAATAGGCATAAAAAATGACCAAAAGTTAAAATTCATAACTTTCGGTCAAATTCTTTCTAAAACTGCCTAAAACTTTCACATTTGCAACAATTTGCAACAGTAAAATATTTACTTATACTTCTTTATCATTTCAACAATTTTATTTGCTCTTTCTCTTGCAAGCGTCAAATACTTGTCGATTGGCATATTGTCGTATAATCTTGGTTCACCGCAACTATTTTTGTGAAGTTCAAGCATAATCACATTATTGTAGTTTGTTTTTGCGAGTTTTTGACAGACTTTTTCATAATCAATTTTTCCATCAAATGGTAACATATGCAAATCACGAGTAAAGTCATAACCATATTCCCAATCCATTAAGTTGTCGTGTAAATGTATGGCTAATATTCTATCCCCATATTTCTCCAAAATATCAAAATTAGGCCTATAAAGATTATGATGTCCGGCATCATAGCATAAACCGAGCCAGTTGGATTTAATGTTATCTAACAAGAATGTAAAATGTTCAAAGTTTGGACCGTCAAGATTTTCCAAAGCGATTTTAACATTATTTTCTTCTGCTGCTTTTAAAATCTCATTTATACAATCTATTGCGTGCTGACTTGGTGGCAGTGCTAAATCAGACGCACCACCAATCGTTCCGTGCAATACAGCAATATGAATATCATATTTAGCACAAAGCTTGATTTGTCTTATTACATCTTCAACATATTCTTTATTGCTTTCGCCTTTCGCCCATAAATCATCAGCAAATCTATTATTCAAATGCACATAAGGAATTTTTAGTCCTTGCTTTTTTGCTTCTAAAATTGCATTTTCTTCTCCGCCAACTTTAAAGGCAATCATAATGTTATTAAATCCAGCCTTTTTAACATTCTCACAAATTTCCGCAATATTACTTCCACATTCACAATTTGAGTTTATTCCAATTTCAAACATGACTATTCCTCCTATAATAATATTATACCACATAAAAACCACATTTGTATTACTTTTTCACAAATTTTTACATCTCAAAATCTTTTTGTTTTTTCTTTCTTTTTGCGATTTGTTTTTCAAGTTCTCGCATTTGCTCTATAAGTTCGTCATCACTTAAATTGTCAAAATCAGTTTGTTTTTTTTCTTCCACTTTGTATTGTTCGTTAAAAATATTAGTTGCTTTGTTGAAATAACTTTTATCGACAGAGTTATAGGTTGTGATTGTTGTTTTAACATCTTTATGACCGAGAAGAGATTGAATAACTTTTGGGTTTTGGTCAGCTTCAAAAAGAGTGTTAGAGAAAGTGTGCCTTAAAGTGTGAAAGTGAATATGGTATTTTTGCAAATTATGACTTTTCAAGAAAGTATAAAAAATCTTCTTTGTTCCGCTATAAGTTCTTAAATTCCCTTCATCATTACAAAACACAAAGGAATCGTTGTCAGTGAAAGAAATGCCTAGTTTCGATTGTTTTTGCTTTTGCTTGTTAAAATATTCCTTTAATGCTTCCACCAAAATGTCGGGCATAGGCACTGTTCTTTTAGAGCATACTGTCTTTGTGTCACCGATAACAAGTTGGCGAGAGATAACTTTTCCATTGTTGTCAAACTTTGGCACATTTGTCATACCTCTTTCAACTCTCAATAGTTTGTTCTCAAAATCTATGTCTTGCCATTCAAGAGCAAGTGCTTCGCCAGTGCGTAGCCCTGCAAACATCATCACATAGCAAAATGGTTTCAGAAAAGTGTGTTCATTTAAACTTTCAATAAACTGCTTTCTAATATCAACAGGAATTGCTTTGTATTCGTTCTTTCTATAAATCTTGTGTTCTTGACTTTTAACTTTCACTTTGTTCACAGGATTTGTCAAAACAAATTTGTTATCAACTGCATACTCAAAAAATTGACCAAGTAAAAACTTCGTCTTTTTCACATAGTCTAAACTCAAATCTTGTTCAAGCATTTCATTAAGCATTTTTTGAATTGTTAGAGTTGAAATTTCATCTAATTTCATTCCACCAATTTTAAGTTCTATGTGATTTTTAAATCTGGCAATATTATTTTCAAAAGTGCGTGGACTTACCTGTGATTTTTTGAACACCATAAGCCATTCTTTCATCAAAACAGATAGGGTATTTTGAGAAACATATTCATAGTTGTTGCTGTTTATTCTGTTGGTTAGTTCTGCAAGTTTTTTACTCACTTCAATTCTTGTTTTACCATAAATTGCCTTTCTTTTTTGTTTGCCATTATCATCATATCCAAGCGACACCATTCCAACCCAAAGTCCATCTTGTCTTTGATAGATACTCCCTTCGTTGTTGCCTCGTCTTGTTTTGCTTACAATTTTCTTTTTAGCCATTTTTCACCTCGCTTTGAGCGTTGTTGAGTGTTAGCCAAGTGACAAAATTAAGCACACTTACAACTTGTCTTTTGCCGACTTTTGTTGTTGGAAAGGTTTTGCTTCGCATAAGATTTCTCACATTATCTCTGCCAAGTCCTGTGATTTTAATAAGGTCCTCACAGTCTAAAAAATCTTTATTATATTTAGTTGAAATTCGGTCAACTTCCGCTTGTATTAGTTCGTTTAAATTTAAGTTTGTATAGTTCATTTTGTCTCCTCAAAAAATTAAAATTTTCTTTTCTAAATCTATAAAATCTCTCTATTTAATTTTTGAGAAAGAACGCATGTCAGCCTTACTTCTTTCTGCATAACAACAAATTTTCTATATTTAAAAGGGCGTCTGGGTATCCCAGCAAAGCCCAAAATGACGAGAAAAACAAAAAAATTTAAGTGTATCAGTTAAAAGTGCTTAATTTAGGCACTTTTTAGCACTTAAAATGATTTTTGTTTCTCGCTTATGCTCTATATACCATAAACTATCCACAAAAACCTATATCACATTTCAAAATCACTACTTAAATATCCTTGTTCAATCAATGTTTTAATTCTCATCTCTTCAAGTGTATTCATATAATCCTGAAATGCTTTAATAGTCTCGTATTCAACCTTTGAATTGAGATACAAACACTCACCAAGTTCCTTCATTAACTTGGTTTTTTGAATGCGTTTTTCCACCAAATTTTTTGCATTCAACTTCAATCTTTCTTTTTCTTTAATGTTTAAATTTTTAGCACTTTCAATAACAATATTTCCAAGCCTACGATAGATATCATTCATCATTTTATCTCCAACACTTTGGACTGGTTTATCATATCCATTACGCCTGCAATAGTTATTCACAAGTTCATCTTTTTCTTTTACCATCTCATCAAAATCTTGTTTGTAAAGTGAAATATTTGAATTGTGTTTAATGATATAGTTTGAAACATTATCAATCTGCGATTTTAAGTTTTGCATACTTTCAGAGTTATAAAAAGTGGGTGCATTTTGTGGAAATTGATTTGCAAGACTTATTAACATATTCTTTAATTTTAGCCCAGAAATTCCGTTTGTTTCTTCTTTAAAACTTTTTGTTAGAGAAGTTCTTATCTTAATCTCTCGTGCTTTAAAATCGGTTGCAGAAAGTTCAATATTTGCCTTAAACTCGTCCATTGACTTTGATGATATTCGTCCACGAGAAAAACCTTTTTCATTGCCTCTTATTCGCAAAGGTTGTTTTTCGAAAAAGACTATATGAATATGCCTGTTATCAGTATTCTCGTGAAGTCCTGCAAACCATTCAATATTGTTTGGATTAAGTCCTGCTCGTTTGAAATATTTAGGCAGTTCACTTTTAACAAGATTATATGCTTGCTCAAAATTCGCGCACCACTTCTTTCCAAACTTTTCTTCAAAAGAAATAACACCACTCCAAATAACCGACTTTGTTTTTCTTAAATCTTTTCGCACTTGTGCAATATCTTCACTTTTCATCTTCCCATTTTGATTGAATATATCAGATGATTTTGAATTATTGTTGGAATACTCAACAAAATCAAGTTTTTGTAAATCTTTAATACCTGTTGCAATATATTTAAGATAATCACTATATTTGTTTGAAGAATAGTAATCTCTCTTGTCTTGCATTTTCTTGTCTTTGTAATGAGGTAGAAAAAACTCTTGCATATACACAACATTAGGAACACTATCCATTCAACATCTCTCTTAAATGATTTTGTTTTTCTTCTTCAAGTCCATACTCGTCAAGTGGAGTATATTTCCAATCGTTAGTGTAGTTGTGTATATTGATACTACTATTCTTGTTTAATATTTTAGTTATCAAATTCAAAAGCGATTGATTAGTTTTAATTTCGGCATTCGTTTGAACATAGTCCATTTTTTGTCTGCCCATAATGTTTGCAAGCTTATCATCTATACTTTGCAAATATTTTCTTATCTCCGAAAAGTTTATACTTTGATTTATTGCATTATCTCCAAGCAGTTTATCCGCACCAACCAAAGCAAAATATTTTACCATATCACTTTTGCTATCAAACTTATCTGTGAATATTTTTGTCGCTCTTTCAAAAACTTTGTTTTCTTCTTCATCATATACCCGGAACAAATAACTATTCTTCAAATCTTTTGTTTTTATTCTTGCCATAAAACCTCCCAATAATTTTTAAACTTTTTTATATCTCTTTCTATTTCAAATTAAAGGGGCAATGATTTTCACCTCCTTTTAATCTCAACAAAAAAAGAACTGTCGGTGGATAACAGTTCTTTGCTCGTTTTTGTAATAACCCCTCACTTATATAGAAAAAATAGGCAAAAGTCAGGGGTAAATCGCAAAATTTTTAAAAATTTATTCAATTTTTTCTTTATTTTCTCTAAAAGGCTTCAAAAATTCACCAACAATGTCAAAAATATCTTGCACAGAATATGTTTTGCCAAAGAGTGAAAATTTCTGCTTTTTAAATGTATTTTTAACATTTTCTTGCTTGTTTAATTTGTTTTCTTTCTTTTGCGTAGATTTAATTATATCAAAAACTTCAAGCATATTTTCAATGGAAGTCAGCCCTAAAAAGTTTTTAGTTTTATCAAATTCTCTCAATTTTTCTTTTCCTACAAGATTTGTGTTGACTTTTAAACTATGCCTAAATTGTTTGAAATAGTATGTATTTCGAAAAGTCTCATCTTCACAAAGTAAAATTCTTAAATCGTCAATGGCAGTTTTGTAGTTGTCAGAAATGCTTTGTTTGGAACAGTCAAGTTTTTCGGCAATCTTATTGAATTTCATATTGTTTTTAAAACGCATATACAAAATTTTTTTGTATTTTTCATTTGTCATATTTTTGACAACTTGCCAAAGTGCTTTATTTAATTTATACCTTTCGGTTTCAAAGAAAGCAATAAGTTTGTCATCATTATTTGCAAAACGAGAGACATAGTCCTCATTTGGAAAGACGGAAAAAAGAACGGCATTTTTAAGTGCGTCATGCTTATAACTCTTTTTAAGTTTTTTGTCAATGTTGTCTATTGCAATCTTCATTTCAAGAGTAGGCACTTCAAATGTTCGCACTTTGCCATAGTCATCTTTTATATCCACATAAAACTTTTCTTCCATTTTCACTCCTTTTTGAGTGTTGGTATTTAATTTATTTTAACATACATAAATTACTTGCCAACACAAAACAACAGCAATATTTGTCTAAATTTGTCTAACTAAAAAAGCCCAAGAGTCCGATAGTGATACAAACTGGTGGTGTATCGAATTTCGGTGCTCTTAGGCTCGCTCAGTTAAATTCAAATATTAAGTTGTATTCTCATTATACATAAACAATTTCGTTTTTGCAAGAGACTTAGTGTAAATTTTTAATACAAATGCTTTTAAAGTTAAAATCTAAAATATTATCGACATAGTATCTTCTGCAATTCTTTGTGCGTTTTGCTTGTTTGTATAATAAATTTCAGCATCTTCAAGTTCGGTTATTGAAAGAGAACTAAGAAAATCAGTCTTTTCTTCTTTTGTTTTTAAACTTTTATATTCCTCACTTTCAATTATAGTCTTGCCACGATTTAGTCGCATTGCGGATAAAACATTTTCGTATCTGTGATTTCTTTTTTTGCCAGAAACACTTTCTTGTTGTTTAATTTCTTCTCTTGCTTTGATAATTTCGTCTAAGCCAAACTTGTTTATAAACATTTCTTCAAGTTCTTCGCGAGATTTGTTTGTTATATCTTCTGCAGTTGCTCCAAAATATAGTAAAAATTGTTTTAATTGAACTTCACCACCACACAATATATTTATCATACTTTCGCTGTCGAGTGTAATTTTTTCAAAAAGCATTGTATAAAGTTCTTTTTTTGTTTTTTCTTCTACATCTGCAAAAGAATAACCTGCTTGCATAACCTCAACTTTTAATTTATTCTCATCGCCAGTCATAATCTTGCTAATTTTTTCTTTTGAATAAGGTTTTTTAGATATTTTGTTTACGCCACTAATTTTAGCAATCTCTTCTGGATTTATTCCTAACGCAGAATAGTCACTTTCTCGTAAACTAATGGGTATATTTTTGTGTTTAGTATCCCCAAAGTTGCTTAATGAAGCGATTGTCTTGATTTCATCTTCAAATTTTGCTGTTATTCCTTTATCTATCAGTTTTGGATTTGTTGCAACAAACCTTTCAAATACATTTTTTGCAATTAAATCGCCATCTTCTCCCAAATCAATTCCTTTAAATCCTCTTGGTATAATAGTGTCTGCCTTTTTTATTTCGCTTTTCTTTATTAAAGTTGCAGAATTTGCTATCAAATCGACAACTCTTTTTTCATTATCTGTTAAAGAATTATAAAATGCAGAATTCTCATTTATCAATTTTGATAAAGTTATACAAAAGGCTCTGTTTGAAAGATTGTTAAACCAACCGTTATATGTTGTCCATAAATCTCCATAATGGGTGATTGCATAATAGGTGTAGTTCAGTCCACTTGCAATTGGCGAGCCACAACTTTCGGCAAACTCAGGTAGTTCACGATTTATTTCTTCTAAAATTTCTAAATTTGCAGGCAAATGCTCGTGTAATGTATATAAAATCATATTATCTACTGAAGAACTTTTGGCATTTTGCTGAAAGAACTTGGCTCCACAAGGAATACCTCTTTCTTTACATTTTTTCGCATATAACAATACAAAGTCATATCTAACTTTTCCAAATGGGGCATTTATATAAATTCTCGTATACCCTGCGTTTGAATTACCACTTTTCAATCTGCCAAAAGGGAAGTCATCATAAATGTTTCCACAATAAGAAGAACCATACAATCTTCTAAATTCGCTGTTAATATGGGTTTCAACTGCTTCTTTATTAAAATTCAAATCATCAATTCTTTGTTTGCTGGTTGTCAGTCGTATGCTTCGTGACGGTCCACCGCCATAATCTTTTCCATAAGAGAGTGGAAGCCCTTTTGAACATCTTTTATAATAAAATTGAAAAACTTTAAACAGTCCTTCATCGCTCATTATTGGGGTTGTGCCTTCATTAACAATTTTTTGTATTAGTTTTTGCATAAGCAAATCTCCATAAATTTATTATAGCATATAACACTTTACTTGTCATTAACAACCTTAAAAACTTTTTCTAAAATGTTTGTTGTAATTTGATAAGCTTCAGGGCATTCGCTTTCACGTGGTCCGCCGATGTTTAGAGTAAGTTCATTTCCTAATTTATTTAAAAAGTCAATAATCTTGTCAATATCTTCTTCACTATTAACTTCTAAATAAGGTCTTTTGTATTCTTTTGCAGTTTGCTCGGTTAAATTTGTCCCTTTCGAGAGTTTCGAGCCTCTTGGACTTATAATAAGTGTTGCGTGAGAATCGCGGACATTCCATTTTGTCCTTTGCGACACATCTTCTTCTGGCGTTTCTTTTAATTCGGGGTAGAGCACTCTAATTCCGAGAGAGTGTGTCATATCTTCAGCACGCCCATTTTTAGGGCACCAACCAACAATAGGAATATTATGGTTTCTTGCAAAATCCAACGCCGCTCGGTCAACACCAGTTTGTCCACCTGTTCTAATAAATGCAATTTTGTTCATATTTTTCACCACTTTGTCATTTGATATAATTCTTTAAGAGAATAAAATA
>CAJJUK010000032.1 GCA_905195085.1 uncultured Christensenella sp. | reverse complement strand
AGATTAATTCGTGGCAAAGAAACGTAACTACTATTAATAGGGGGATTAAATTCGGGTTAATTAATTGCGGATTTTCTTTAATTCTATCATTATAAATTCTATCTTTGTCTCAAAGTAAGTCCTAATATTATGGCCGTCAACACAAAATATAAGTTTTCCAAAGTGGAATTTTTGAACATGGTTTCAGTTCCAAGGTCGTCAATGAACAAGACCTCGCAATCTATATATTTTTTGATTATCTCTGTGTCTTGATATTTTGTGAACTCTTTAAATTCAATGCTCATGTTAGGGGCAGAAACCATTTTGATTATTTTTCCTCTTTTTATGAGTTCATTTGCCATGCATCGAATGAGATATGTTTTTCCAACACCTGTTGGTCCAGCGATGTATATCAAATTTTTCTTAAAATCACTATTGCACCATTCTTGCATTTTTTTGTAAACTGGAGCAAGGTCACCAGAAGTTTTGATTTCATTGTCAAAATCTTTAAGTTCTTCAAAACCGCTGCTTTTAAGAATTTGTTTTGAAATTTCTGTTTTTAAACAAGTGCACATTTGACCATTTTTATAGCCTTCGTCATTGCACTTTTTGCACGAATAGTTGATTTTTTCGCCACTTAGTCTGTGTTTATCTTTCAATCTTTCAATTTTGTCCAAAGCTTTTTGTTCACTTTTTTCATCTGGTTTTTCACCATACGCCAATTTTCTGGAATTTTCAATTTGAAGGCGAGTGTAATTTTTGTATGCTTGAATGTATTCTTCATCACAAAAAAGAGGAGCCATTTTGGTGTTATAATCGGCTTCTGCATCTCGTTTTCTTTGTTGAATGATTGCCATTGCATCACGTATGATTTCTTGTTTCATTAATTCTCCTTAGATTTCAATCTCATCAATAGATTGAAAGAGTGCGTTCATTTCTTCTTTGGAATAAGATCTTCCAGTTGAAAAATTTGATTTGTTTTCCGTTTTGCTCAAAATATTGAATGAATTTTTTGCTTCTTCAACGGTTTTGATGTTTTTATCATGGAAAGTGGAAAGGATGCTGGAAAGATATTGCATAGGTTGTTCTTTTCCGGCTGATATGGTGCAGGCATAATCAATGACATCATCTGGCAATTTCCAAACATCTTTCCAAATTCTATACTTATCTCTGTCAAACTGATTTACATTTCTTGAAAGCCCAATTTTTTCAAGAATGTCTTTGATTTGTTTGTCCACTGCCAGAACTTCGTTGAAATATTCTGCGAGAGATTTTTCTGTCAAAATTCCAAGTTTGTGGAACTTTTCAAGCACCTTGTTCATTCCTTCAAGGGTGCGGACATTTGTTTTGAAACAATAATTAGAGATTTCTTCCAGCATTTTCTCAGAGAAACCTAAGTTAATCCAGTTGAAGATATAGTTGTCAACAACTGGTTCGATGTTTTCATAGTAAAGACCAAGATTTTTGGTGAGGATTCTTGCAATTTGAGTTGCTTTTGATTTTTCTTCTTCAAAAAGTTCAATTTCAGCAACGGAGAAGAGTTTGTTTGCATAATATTTTTCCAAAACGTTGTCCATATATTGAAAACTTGCTTTGTTTTTTGATTTCATTTTTTTTGCAACATAGGTCAAAACTTCATCATCAAATCCTTGTTGAACCCATTTTTGATAGAGAGATCTTTCTTCAATGTTTGGAAGGCGTTTTGATCCCATAAGCTTGAGCAAATATTCCATTCCTGTTTGCAAACTTTCAAATTCAAGCAGTCTTTCTTCGACTTGTTTTGCAGTGGTTATTTTTTGGTTTGCCCAATCTTTTGCAATTGTTGTGATGTATGCATAACCAACATTGTTTCCTTTGATGTTGACACAATAGTTGATTATCATAAGGAGTGCTTCTTTTTCCATGTGCAAGCGTTCAATGATGTCGTAATATTCCCTATACTCATTTGGAGTTATCATTCTTCCGCTCAAAATCTCTTGTGCTTGAGCATTGAAAGATTGATATTTTTTGACATTATATTTCTTTGTGTTGTTCAAGACGTCGCTTATTGGAAGATAGCGAACTTCAAATGGAATGACATTGAGAATTTGCACCAAGCCCTGTTCTTGCCAATAGTAGAATGCTTTTTCGATTTCTTCTTGTGACAAATTCAATTCATTTGCAAAATTTTCCAATGTGTTGTCTCTGCTGTTGCTGTCTTGGCATTTGTAGAGACCATAAAGATAGATTTTGACATAGTTTGCGTCTGCATAAGGAAGATAATTATTGATAAAAATGTTATCAACTTCAGTGCTGTTGTTTGCCAACATATCAATGGAATATTTACAAAAAGCCATATTTCCTCCTAAGCAGAATGTTCATTTGTAATGATATCACAAAAATCGTCTTTTTACAACCTTTTGAGAGCATGTTTTGATTTCTTGAAGAATACAATACAACATGAAAAAATTTGTTTTTGTGTTGATGATAGCATTTTGTCTGCCTATTTTTCTGGTTGGGTGTTCGTCCAAAAGCGAACTTAACTCATACCAAATTGAAGTGATTTATGATGACCAAACGCAAACTCTTGATTGTGCTCAAGAAACCATGTATGTCAATAATAGCGACAACGCCTTGACTGAAGTTTGTTTTTTTGTCTATGCCAATGCTTTTGCAGAAGGACAAACTGCTGTTCCAAAATCATACACGGACAGGGCATATCCAAATGGTGAAAGTTTGGGGAATGTGGAATTTGAGAGTGTGCAAGTTGATGGACAAGATGCGACCTTTTCAGTCAGTGAAAATGGGAACATTTTGACAGTGAGTTTGATTCAAGAGTTGTTTCCACAAGAAAAAGTGGAGATAGACATGAAATACACAATCAACCTTGCAAACATCAATCATCGTTTGGGTTATGGAAATAATGCTGTAAACTTTGGCAATTTCTTCCCTATTGCCTGTGTCTATGAAGATGGAGTTGGCTTTGTCAAAAATCAATTTTCTGCAAGCGGGGACCCATTTTATAGTGATGTTTCCAATTTCAATGTTTTGATTTCTTATCCAGATGACTATGTGCTTGCGTCTTCAGGAGAATTGTTAAGTCAGAGTGTTAAGGATGGACAGACAACTTCAGTTTGCAAAGGAGAAAACATAAGAGATTTCTGTTTTGTTTTGTCAAAAGATTTTCAGGTGATTACTGGCAAAGTGGGAGGAATTGATATCAGATATTATTTCTATGATGACGAAAATGCACAAGCACATCTCAAAACTTCTGTTGATGCGGTCACAACTTTTCAAAATCTGTTTGGTGAATATCCTTACAAGCAATTGAGTGTTGTTCAAACAAATTTTTGTTTTGGGGGAATGGAATATCCAAATCTTGTGATGATTTCGGACGATGTTGATGAGGAGGCGGAGAACTATGTCATCGTCCATGAAATTGCTCATCAGTGGTGGTATGGACTTGTAGGGAACAATGAATATGAGGATTCGTGGGTTGATGAAGGGTTGACAGAATTTTCCACTGCTCTTTTCTTTGAACAAAATAAAGAGTATGGTTTGGATTATGACATTATCATGGAAAATGCCACCAATACCTATAAAAATTTTGTGTCCATTTTCACTAAAATTAATGGTGATGTTGACGAAAGCATGAACAGAAATTTGTCAGAGTTTGACACCGAACCAGAATATGTTAATTGTATCTATACAAAGGGAATGTTGCTTTTTGACAATCTCAGACAAAGTATGAGCGAAAGGAAGTTCGTTAATTGTTTGAAGGATTATTTTGGTGAATACAAGTTCAAAAATTCTTCTGCAGAAAAACTGATTGAAAGTTTTTGTCATTCGGCACATTCAAATTTGGAAAATTATTTTAACGCTTGGTTGAGTGGAGAAGTTGTGTTTCAATAAGAAAAATATGGCAAAGAAAAGCTAAATAATAAAAAAATCGCAAAAATTATGCGATTTTTTGATTTTTTCTTATTTATTTTCGTAATTATTGATTATTACAGGCTTCATAGCTTTTTTCTTATCTTTGCAGTCATAATCTTTGTCCCAATCTTTGATTGCTTGTTCAAACATTTCGATGTAATAATCCATACTTCTTTCAACAGTGAATTTGAGTGCGTGCTCTGCAATAACTTTTCTGTGAGCTTTGAGTTCTTCAGGGTGTTCAATCCACCAATCAATTTTTTCAGTCAGGTCTTTATAGTTTCCATGCTCAAATATGCTCTTTTCATGAACAGTGAATTGTGGTGTTGCACTCTTAACACTGTTTGAAACAATTGGGACACAACCACAGGCGATTGCTTCAATGCAACTCATTCCTTCCACTTCAATGTCTGCAGGGTGAATGTATAAGTCTGAGAAATTCAACAGAGAAACAATCTGTTCTTTTGAGAAGAAACTGAACATTGGATAGATTGGCAATTTTTGAGCCATTTTCATGATATGTTTCTTTGTTGGGCCTTTTCCGCCGAATATAAGTTGAATCTTGTCACGGTATTTGCTTGCGTTGACCGCTTTAATAATCAAATCATGACGTTTTTCACGAGAGAATCGTCCGATGAATGTGATGACGATTTTATCTCTGAAAACTTTAGGTTTTTCTTCTCCTTCAACAATTTTGAAGATTGGATTATATCCGTTTGAAATCACATGCAAATATGAATTGTAGTGATGATTTTCCAAGAGTTTTGCCACCATAAGAGAAGGGCAGTGAATATGTTTGACATATCTGTATGTGCAGTTTTTGAATTTTTCCCACAAAGAAGCATTCACAACAGCAACTTTGTTCATGTAGATTGTTGATGTGATGTTTTCGGGTATTATATGAAAGCCTGCAGTGCAAGGAACATTCATTTCTCTGCAGATTTCAATTGTCTTGCAACCAAGTTTGAAAGGCATATAGACATGAACGATGTCAGCACCTTCAATTGATTTTTTGATAACTTCCCTATCTGGTTTTGCAAATTGAAATCCTTGAGAGTTGATAAGCTTTGTAATTGGCTTTCCAAAATATCTCTCTTTAAGTGCATAAGCGGTGTTGTTTGTTTCGTCGATTGCGAGAACTCTGACAGTGTGTCCTCTTTTGACAAGACCATTATAAATTTGTTGTGCGGAAATGCTTGTTCCGTGATTGTTTTTGTAAAATTGGTCTGTAACCAATGTGATAATCATATTAAAACTCCCCATCCAATAGTTTAGTCAAGAAGGTATAAAAATTAATCTTATTATCGAAAAAAATAACGTCACGTAAAGTTTATACTAATGTCATTTTAGCATATTATAATATTAATTACAAACAAATTTAAAAAATTTTAAGTAAAAATTTTTTAAGCCAAAATTTTATTAAAATGCATGACTATATGTCCGGTTTTTGCACAAATTATAAACATGGGGTGCTTATGGCAAAAATAAAGACAGCGATTCAATTTGGTTTGGTTTATATTCCGATCATTTTACATTCGTGCACAAAAAACACAGATATTGGCTTTAATCTGATTTACAAGAAAACTGGACAAAGAATCAAGTACAACAAAACCTGTGAAGATTGTCCTGCAAAAATTGCTCAAGAGGACATTGTTAAGGGTTATGAATATGAAAGGGGAAAGTATGTGACCTTAACAAATGAGGAATTTAAGAAGTTAAAAACAAAAAAAGACGAGAATATTGAGATTGTGCAATTCTCAAAATTGGACGAAATTGATCCGATTTATTATGAAGATTCATACTATGTCGAGCCAACAGGAGCAAAAAATGCATTTGTGTTGTTCGTTAAGGCTTTGGAAAGTGAAAAGAAAGTGGGGATTGCAAAAACGGTTCTGGGGACAACGGAAACATTGATTGCAGTCAGGGTTATCGATGGTTGTCTGGTTTTAAGCAAATTGCATTTTGCCGATGAGATTCAGGAAAATCCGGTTGCAAAACCGAAAGAAAGTGTGAAAAAAGAGGAATTAGATCTGGCTAAAAAACTTATTGCAAACATGACCAAAAAATTTGATATTTCTGCGTATAAAAATGAATATAAAGAGAGAGTTGTGAAGGCGATAGAGGATAAAATTGCAGGGCAGAAAATCCAAGTTGTCAAATCTCCAAAACCAAAGAAAGTTATCAATTTATTGGATGCATTGAAGCAATCAGTCGAACAAACAGACAACGATGACGACGAAAAAGTTGTATCTTTCCGTAAACGAGCGTAGATGAATTGATTTTTCATTTGAAAACTGATATTATATTGCTGTAATGGAAGAATTGGTAGATTTATTGAATGAAAATGGCACCAAAATTGGTGTAATAGACAAAAAAGAGGCTCACAGAAAGGGACTTTGGCATAGAGTTGTCCATGTTTGGATTATGAATTCAAAAAATGAATTGTTGGTCCAAAAGAGAAGTTGCCAAAAATCTTTTTTCCCAA
The DNA here is from genome assembly GCA_905195085.1 of uncultured Christensenella sp. Classification (GTDB taxonomy): domain Bacteria; phylum Bacillota; class Clostridia; order Christensenellales; family UBA1242; genus Caccovivens. Next base: position 5,834 of record CAJJUK010000032.1, on the reverse strand, counting down.
ATGTGTGGGATGTTTCTGTAGGCGGGCACGTTGATGCTGGAGAGAGTTCAATTGATGCTTCGGTTAGAGAGGTTTTTGAGGAGATTGGTGTCAAATTGAAGCCGAGTGATCTGGAATTTTTGTTTTCCTTTGCTGACAGCAACATTTATGATGGCGTTTTAGTTAATGAAATTGCTGATGTCTTTTTAGTGAGAAAAGATGTGGAACTTTCAAAATTAAAATACCAATCCGAAGAAGTCGAAACGACCAAGTGGATTGGTTTTGATGAATTTTTAAAGAAGTGTTATACAAATGAGTTTTTGCCTCACACAAAGGGTTATGAAAAATTTGAGAGTTGGTTGAAAGATAATGGATTTATTTGATGATTAAAAAATTGAGAAAAAATATGTACTAACTACCAATCGGTAGTTATTTTTTTTTAAGAAATGCTTGATAAATCAATATAATGCGAAGTTGTTTCAAGGTCGAATGTTCTGCGACTGCAAATATTTGATTTGTCGCACGTTTCAGCTATTTCCTCCGGTAATACAAAGTGAATGTTAGATAATGTTATATCAGCACAGCAGGATTCGCTATGTTGAATGGCGAACATCTTATGTCCCTTGATGACTTTGCTTCCACCAGTTGTTTCATAAAGTCTAAGTCCGATTGCGATTTGTTTGTTTGGACAAACATTTTTGACTGTGGTGTTAACTGTTAAGAATCTGCCAACGCTTGATAAATTTTGTTTTTCCAATACGACACTTTTATTATTTTCGCATCTATCAAAGCAAATGTTGTGTGTAACCATGTCGTTAACATCAATTTGTATTGAAGGATTAACGGTGAGTTCTTCTTGGGTCTTACTCATTATAAAAACCTCCCAATATCAGTATATATCACTCTTGAAATTTATGTTCAAAGCATTTGTTGATGGGGAGAAATAAAAAAATAAAAAATTTTTTAAAAATTAGCACTCTTTAGTTGACATTGCTAGCAAATAAGTTGTATAATTGTCAATGTATTAGGAAAAACTAATACAGGGAGGTAAATAATATGAAACATAACAATAATAATTTTGGTTTAATTTCAAGAGGAGAACATGACAGAGAACCACTTGGTTTCTTCGACGATTGGTTTGATGATTTCATGCCAATGTTTTCAAGAAAGGAGATGAAACAATTCAACTCAATAATGAAGACAGACATCAAAGAGTCAGGCGACAACTATGTTTTGGAAGTTGATTTGCCAGGTTTTGACAAAAAAGACGTGTCACTTGAACTTGACAATGGATATCTTTCTATCACAGCAAAGAGAGAACACAAAGTTGAAGAAGATGATGAAAAGAAAGGTAACTTCATCAGAAGAGAAAGAAGTTTTGGTCAATTCAGCAGAAGTTTCTATGTTGGAGACATTGAAGAAGATGACATTGATGCAAAACTTGAAAACGGAATTTTGACAATCAGACTTCCAAAAGAAAAGAAAGAACAACCAAAATCAAACCGCATTGAAATTAAATAAAGAAAAAATAGGTAGATTTCTACCTATTTTTTGTTTAATTGGTTTAAGTAACGCATGCTTATAAAATATCAAATATTCTTAATCTTTATCTATTAACCTTTACGACAACTTTTATCAGTTGTCTTTTTTATTGCAATCATTAGCACAAATTAGCAAAAGTTAGACGGCATTAGAATTTTTTAGAATTAAAATATTTTCTGAAGGAGGTCAAAGAAAAAATAAGATAGTCGATTAAAAGGGGAGGTTATGGATTCAGAATTGTTTTTAAATTTATGCAATCTGTCTTGGGAAGTTGCTCTTATTGCTTTTATTGTTTTTGGTTTAACAATGTTGATTAAATGGCCTATAAAAAAGGCAACTTCAAAGTTAGAAGAGAACAAGAGAAAAGCAGTTAACACAGTTATTGTGTTCATTCCAATGATTTTATCAGTTTTGTTGAATGGCTTATATTATGGAATATTTAAACACGAGTGGTTTACTGGGATAGTCTTTGAATCTGCTGGTTCTATATACATATTGGCACTTGGTATTTATGCAATATATTCAAGAATTGTAATCATTATAAAAGGAACCAAAACGACATCAGGCACAAATGAGAATTTGAGTAAAGAAACGATATCATATATCAAACAAAACATAAAAACAATCTCTAAAACATTGAAAATTGACGAAAGCAATTTGGAAAAAATTGTATACAAAATTGAAGAACTTTTGAAAATTAGAGAAGAAATAACGAGCAATCTAGAATATCAAGATATTGCGACAACAGAGAGCATTGACAATCAAGTCAACGAATTGAAACAAGAGGAAAACACACTTAAAACAAGCATTGCCTCATTGAAAGAGAAATTAACAAATTATCAAAATTCAATAAACAAAAAAGCATAGAATATGATTTTGAAAATTGGATTTTGTAAACTGCTACAAATTATCAACAAAGATACGTTAAATTAAAAATAAGGAGATAGATATGGCAAACATAAAGTGTAACGGAAAAATTGAAGCTGAAAATCTTGACATAAAAAACACATTTAAGGTTTTAACAGAAGTAGGTAATGGATTTGAGATTTCTGATCCAATGAATGTTGGCATTGAACTTGGGCGAAAAGATGGCACAGCTGGCACACCTTATATTGATTTTCACACTGATGGCAATTCAGCAACCGACTATAATTCAAAATTAATCGCTCAAAGTGATTTTATTAACATAATGGCTCTAGGCGGTTTGAAAGTTAACAGTCATGATGTTGTGACAGTTATTGAAAAATATAGAAACGGCGCAACTGGGCATATAAAACTTCAGATTGGAACAGAGATTCTTTTGTTGTGCTGGGGAGAAATTTCCCAATCGTTTAAGGACAGCACACAATATGATTTTACATTACCAAACAGTCTAACATACAACAATCAAGACTGGATTTTGTCAATTTCTGCAAATGGTTATACAGATTGTGCATGGTTAAATTCCGGGGTTTTATCTGCCAATGGTTTTTATTTAAAATCTCAAAGATACAGCAATAAATCTGAGACAATAAATGTCAGATGGAAAGCAATAGGATTTGTGAGTTAAGGAGGATATATGAAAATTTATTACAACAAAGATGGCTGGCTTTGTCACAGGGCACCATGCGATTTTCAAGACGAAGTTGGATTTATTGATGTTTCAGAAGAGGAATATCAAAAAACTCTTTGCACAGAGAAAAATTTTGCTTGGAAAGTTGTTAATGGCACATTGACAAATGTCAGAGTTTCGGAAATGACTGAAAGTGAAGTTCTAGAAGAATTGCGTCATTTGCGAGAGAATGAATGTTTCCAAATAGTAAACAGGGGTGTGGTATGGTACAACACACTTACAGAAACACAGTTGAATGAAATAAACGTTTGGTACAAAAAATGGCTTGATGTGACCATTACAAAAACAGTTCCAACCAGACCAAGTTGGATACATTAGAAAGGAGGGAAAAATGGCGAATATAAATTGTACAGGTGAATTGAGAATCCAAAAGAACGGAAAAGAAATTGTTGCCAAAGTTGATGACACACAAAGCGTTCCTTGCATCGAATTTAAGTTGAATAATGGAAACACCATCAAACTGTCAGCAGGAGATGGGGGCTTCATGATTGATGCAATTGATGGACTTTCTGTGAATGGAAACAATATATTATCAATTTTAAACGAAAAATTAAATTCAAGCGAAATTTTTTATGACGAAGTTACTTCACGAGGTCATTATTTGCTTCTTCCAGATCATGTTTTATTATGTTGGGGGTCGGTTCCAAAAGGCTCTTCAGGGACAGTTGAAGTAGACCTTCCATATTATCCAATAGAAACTAATTATTCTATTGGTTGGAGCATTGACTCTTCTCTTGACACTTCACAAACCTTTAGGGGAATGGGTGCCTGGGATAAGCAAACAAAAAGTTTTAAAACTAGAAGGTTTAGCACTGCAGGAAAAGACTGGCTTTTAATTGGAAAATATTAAGGAGGGAATTATGCAACTTGGAAGTATTTTTTATCTAAAAGATTGGAAAGAAGCATGCAATTTTGCATATGAAAACAATTTTTCAATTTCGGAAATTGAAAAAGATTCGCAAGGGAGAAGATTTCAGATTGTTGAAAAAACTGAGTTGACACAAGAGGAAAAACTTGCAGATTTGAGAGTGTTGAGAGAAGAAGAATGTTTTCCTATCATCAATCGAGGAAATCTGTGGTATGAGTTGTTGACATTGGAGCAAAAACTTGAACTTAAAAATTGGTATCAAAGTTGGCTTGATGTGACTGAAACACAAGTCATTCCTGTCAAACCGACATGGCTGAAATAAAAGGAGAAAATTATGGAAATCGAAGAATTTAAAAATAGAGAATGTGCAAATCCAAAAAGAAAAAAAATCAAAATCATCAGTCAAAGTGCTGATGAAATCATTGCAGACATTGAAAATGCAGAGGTGGCAACGCAAGAGGGAACACCGATAAACGCAGAGAACATGAACAAACTTAGGTCAGCAATTTTGGAATTGGATTCAGAGTTAAAAGCATTTAAAAACAGTATCTATGACGAAGAAACAAACACATACACATTTTAATGTACATAATAAAAAAGAGGGTGCAAGGTTAAAACCTTTTGAAACTAGCAAAATAAAAGAACTAAAAAGAAAAGGAACTATACACATAAAGTAAAGTTCCTTTTTGTATTAGTTTCAAAAATAACAGACTAAAGTTAATGCATTTTGAAACTAGAGAAAAAGATTATCAAATTATTAAATTGTATGTTATAATTAAAACATAGGAGTAAAAAATGAACTTTATAGTAGATAAACGAACAGAGTTGATGAGCATTATTTTAGCATTGTCGCAAGGAAATGAATATATTGAAGAACACTTTTCTTTTGACATTAAAGATGAATATAGACAACTATTATATAATCACTTTTCCAAGTTCAAAAATCACAAAGCGGTTGCACTAGCCAAACAAATAGCCAAGAATGTTGAAGGGTTTTGTTTTGATAACCCAATTAGATTAGCATTTGCATTAAACAAACAATTAAAATTTGATGGCAAAATAGAAAAATATTTATTGCAAGAGCTTGAACACGAAGAACTATTAAAAGAATTTATGAGCAAAATCGTTAATTTTGCAAAAGATAGCAATTTTGAAAAATTCTATATTGATAATAATGTTTACTATTCTTCTAAGATTGAAGAATTAAAGAAAATGTTTAATGCAGATCTTTTTATTTATGAATTGCAAAAATTTTTAAAAGATAAAGTTCAAGATGATTTTTTTGTAAATATTATTCCAATGTTAGCTAATGCTAATCATGGATTTAAAGTTAACAATAACAATTTTGCCAATATTGGCATGCTAAGTGGAGATTTTAAAACGATTAATAAATTCAATAACGGAACAATTCATACAATTATCCACGAATTTGTACATAATTTTGTGAATTGCTACACCGATAACAATCGTTTACTAATACCAGATGAATTAAGAAACAAACTCAAAAACATGGGATATGGGAATCCAATTTCTTACCTTAACGATACAATCGTTAGAGCAATTACAATAAGATTAAGAGAAAAGATAGAAAATATTGATACTCAGAAGTTCTTTGACATAGAAAATAAATTTGGATTTGTTTATGTTAAAAAAGTATATAATGAATTGCTTGAATATGAAGGTCAAACCACTTCTTGGAAAGAATATATTCCTAAATTATTAGAATCAATTAAAGAAAAAGAAGAAAACAATAAAACGTTATAAAAATGGCTGTTAGACGTGTGCTTGTCTTGATACAAGTCGGTGTCGCTTCGCTCCACCGAAAGACAAGCA
>CAJJUK010000031.1 GCA_905195085.1 uncultured Christensenella sp. | reverse complement strand
ATTTTCAGTTTGAGAAGAAGAACAGCCAGACAATAAAACCACTCCACCTGTCGTGAGAGAAAAACCTAAAATAACAAATAAAAATGCAAAAAGTATTTTCTTCATATGTTTATTATAACAAAAAATTAATATTTTTCAAACATTTTATATAATTTTTAAAAAAAGAGATTATAACATATAATCTCCCATTAAATGATATCTTTGTTTCTCTCTTGATTTTGCGGTTGCATGTTTGCGACATTTGAAATGATGGCAATTCTCTGACAAGAAACCTCATAAGCAGTTTTCTTTTCCACTTCGTCATTTGGAAGTGTTTTTGTGTATTCCCTAGACTGAATTCTTCCAACAAGTTCAACCTTGCAGCCTATGCTTTGACTTGCCATAAATCTAGCATTGAGTCCCCACATAATGCAAGGAACATAATCTGACTTATGAAAGTTTGGACGATTAACTGCCAAAAGAACGTCACAAATTTCTCTGTCAAAAGGAGTCTTTCTGTAAGTAGGTTCTTTGCAGACATACCCCACCAACTTAACTTCGTTGACATAAAGATTTTCTTGCTGTTGTTCAGCATTCAAAACACTCAAATCTTTTGCAAACAGATGCAAAATCAATCTGCTTCTTTCGTCCTGCAATTTATTGTAGCTTCGATATTCTCCAGTTGCTTTAACAAAGTCACCGACATGCAAGTTTTGCCCTACAATAGCTCTCTCTGAAATGGTGACAGGAATGATATCCTTAACTTTTGAAAGTCTTTCAACTTCCACTTTGAATTCGTAAAAATATTCCCCTTCAACTTGATGCGATTTTTTTGGCTCTTCACAAATTTGACCTGAAATTTGTGCAAAATTTGTTACTCCTTCTTTTAATCTATCGTAATCCATAATTCCCTCCCTAATTTTTGTGTTGAACTCCATTTCTGTCTATGGTGTAGTCGTCTTGATAAATCAATTCTGAAATGCTTGTGACTTTGTAACCTTGAATTTTAAGTTTGTTCAAAATCAATCTCAGCCCATCCAAAACATTGTCAGAGTTGTTATGCATCAAAATGATTGAGCCGTTTTTCACTCTTCCCAAAACTCTGTTTGCAATTTCTGAAGCAGAAAGTCCTTTCCAATCAAGACTGTCAACGTCCCACTGAATTGTCTTCAAATTCAAACTTTCGGCTGTATCCAAAAGGTCATTGTTATACGAGCCAAAAGGTGCTCTAAAAAGCGAAACATCTTTTCCAGTGACAGCTTTGATTTTTGAGATTGATGTTTCCAACTCACTTTTCATGGTGGCTTTGTCAAGTTTAACCATGTCAGGATGTGTGTTGGAGTGAGTTCCAATCTCTAAGCCTGCATCATCAATTGCTTTAACCATATCTGTGTAATCGTCAACCCAGAAGCCCACAAGGAAGAAAGTTGCAGAGCAATCAAATTCTTCAAGAATATCAATGATTCCCTGCGTTTTGTCAGCACCCCATGCAGCATCGAAAGAAATGGCAACCTGCTTTTCTTCTGTTTCAACGTTGTAAATTGGAACTTTTCGAGTGGAGTAACCAAAATAAACTTGAGCAGAAGTTGTCCCATTGATAGAAACTGACAACAGCACAGCGACCAAAACCATAGCAACAAAAATTTTCATTGTTCTTGATTTGATAACATAGAAATGCATTATACAAACCTCGCTTTTATTTTATACCTATTCAAGATTCCTGGCAATGCTTATTTTGTTTCAAATAAACAAATATTGTCCTGAAATGTCGAATTTGACAAATACATAATATTTATATAGATTTTTCTTCGCCATTAGAACAAAAGACAATAAAAAAGACCGATTTCTCGGTCTTTCATTTTTAATATATTTTCCTTATAACTATGCCCAATAGAACACCTTCAATGTAGTCTTCCCATTTACAGTAATCCAAATATCTGAATCTAGGTCTACATTCTCACCAGGGAAAATGATACCATTAACTGCACTTAAACTGCCATTCTCGCTAGAAATATTTCCTATTAATCTAATTTTTTTGCTCTCAGGAACTGAGAAATAACAATCATAAATGGAATTCCCATTCCCGTTATAAATAAATTGACCTAAACTAATTCCATCATCGCTAAAAGTAGGATAAACCAATTCTCCGTCTTCATAACAATTTGATGTATAACTTGCACCAAGCCAAAGGTCATTTATTGTGACATTTTCATACATTTTCTTATCCACAATATTTCCACTCGAATCCCTAAGATAAAGTTGATAAGATTCTCCGTCTACCTCCACTGTCTCAGTTTCATATCTAACTGAAAGACTATACATTTGAGTGTTAGAGTAACATTGAGTTAAGGTACTATTACTTGCATATCCAACAATGCCTCCAACATAGAACGCTCCCCTTATAAATCCTTCATTTGTTGAACAAGCAAAGAACGTGCAATTTTCTGCATATCCAACAATGCCACCACAAGCAATTTGTTTTTCAAACTCTTCCAATTCAACATCTGTTGTTAAATATAATCTTGTTTGATTGCCATAGATATTATAATAAGAAAATTCTGAGTAAGTATCTAATGAAAGACTTGTGCCACTATATACATCATTTATTGAATATACTTTACATTCGTAACTATTCAAACTTTCAAGTGTGGAATTTTTTGCATAACCAATTAAACTTCCAATGTATGAGTAACCTTTGATTTCTGAGTCTTTTATAGTCAAGTTTTTAATAACTGCCTCATCAACATAGCCAAAAAGTCCACGATATGACAAATTATATTCACTCTTAGTTAAACTTAGATTTTTAATGATGTAATTCTTCCCGTTATAAATTCCTTTAAATGGAGTTTCTGGTGAACCAATAGGATTAAAGACAACTCCTGACATATCAATATCAGCGGTCTGGTTGAAAGTAACTCCATCAAATGTGTTTCCTTTTGACACTTGCTCACTCAACCAAACCAAATCGTCTGCAGAACTTACAGAATACACTTTTCTATTTACACTTTCTGTGTAGTTGTTAAGATCCCTAACGGTTTTATAAGTTGTGTAGGCTGCAGTAATTGATAAGTCACCAAATGTCCAAAAAAGACTGTTGTTGATAAATGTATATTCAGTATCTAACGATAATAATTTGTTATCTAAATACCAACCAATAAAATCGCATCCATCCGGAATTTTAGCAACAAGTGTAACAGGTGCATAGTAATGAATAGATTGGTTACTGAAATCTAACCTGTCATTTTCATTAAAACCTGTCCCACCATTTTCTTGCGTAGTTAATATTATCTCCACAGAATTATCAGAAACTATGCTGCCATCAATTTGTTTTTCCCCATCAATATAGTAAGACTGTAAGACACTATAAACATAAACATCTAGAGTTCTTGAATCTAGTTTACTTTGGTTTTTATCTCTAAAATAATTTATATATGTTTTTAAGACATCTGAGAAATTAGCCTTTTCCAACTCAAATTCTTGTGACAGGGAACCAGAGCCACTATTTTCAAAAGAATATTTACTACGCAAATATCCATAATTTTCCGCACCATAACTTGTTATTACAGTAACCTCTATAGTTTTTGTATCATCACTTGTAACTTTAAATCCCTCAATCAATGATGTTCCATCAAAACTCTCAAAGATTCCATCACTATATTTTGGCATTTCTTCACCAAAGTATCTGTGATAATCTGTCGAACTGATATCGCCAAAAACAAGATTTTGAAAATTCTCTGAAGAGACTTCTGTATATAAATCAGTGTCCTTATACGATGTAATCATATTATGCAATTGAATATTATAATCAATTGCTTTTCTTTCAATATAAATTGTGAAATCAAGTTTATTAAGAGCATTATTCAGTTTACTAAGGCCATCAATCAAATCATCCGAAGATAATTCAACATTTGTAACATACCCCGTTGTGTCGGATTTAATAAGATACTTAGAGTTTGGAGTCGCCGAAGGTGCTGAATTAGTTGTGTCTATGAGATAGAAATAATATTCATAACCGTATTCCAAGTTATAATAGAAGTCTCCACCACTAACATCACTATCTTTTTGATCTTCATGACAGAATGTCAAATATCTAAGCATTTGATAGTTGTTTGAAATATCTTTCATACTGATATTTTCTTGTGATTGAGAAAAATCCCAGTTAGAAACGATATTATATTTATAAACTATCGGTACATAATAAATCTCAAAATTTATGAAATTATATAATATAGAAGATGTTGTATATGACCCCGTTGAACCTGTAGGATCTTCTATAGATTCGGTTTGACTGAAATTACTTGTGATTATGGTATCATTGCCTACTTCGCTAACTCTATCAATTTTCTTTACAGCATAACCAATATTTGGAACTGTAGTTAATGATATATCATCATGGTAATATGCTTTTTTTGATGCATAAGCTTGAGAACTTGTGTCATAATTTACAGTCCCTTTTCCCCCATCGTTTGAGGCAATAATGTCAGTATTGAGAGTTGAATTATAGGATTTATAAACATAGTTTGAAACGTCTACTTCTTGAGCTATACTATCAAGTGTAAACCTTAAATACAAATAACTTGTATCCACAAGTGAATTATTTCTGAATCTTATATATACTTTATTATTTGAACCGTTTGAACCATAAATAGTGCTATATGAGTAAGATCTTTCATACTCAGATGAATCACTATATCTAATTTCAAACTTTGAGAAGTTCCAATGTGCAGGCCTATACTCAAGCCAAAGCAAATTTTCTGCTCTGTATGAAATAGTGTAATCAGCACCATTCAAATAAGGAAATGCCGTGGAACTATTCTCTATTGTTTTTGCCTCAACCTTGTTTTTTGTAGAGTTCCAAACGTTATAATAAATATATCCCACTTCATGTGAATAGCTTTGATTATTTTCATCACCAGGTTTACTCCATTGCAAAACTACTCTGGAATATGTTGAAACTGAGCCCTTCGGTACAATTATATTTTGATTTGAATTTGTTGACATACCTTTGGCTGTTCTTTCAGTTGATGAGTAATAATAATATACAAGTGGAGACATATACCAATTTGAACTGACAGTTGTAGAAACAGAAAATTTAATTGAACTGTACCCAGCATACGATGCTGTTGTCCAATTATTGCCCGTAAGAAATGAAAGACCTAAAATGGTTGAATAAGCTTTTCTTGTCCCACTTGAGCTTGAACCATAACCAGATGTATAATTGGTTCTGCCATAACAATTGTAAACTTTGTTTTCACCATTTATAAAGCCAACAATTTGTCCATAATTTGAACTGCCTGTAACACTACTATAATTAATACAGTTTGAAATAAAAACATTTGTTTTGGCATCTTCGTGTCCAACATCAAAAAACCAGCTACCTTTTTTATATTCTTTTCCTATTTGACCAGCAATCCCACCAACTGAATTGCTGTTTGAACTTCCCGAAATGACACCATGATTTATGCAAGCAGTGATAAGTCCGTTGTCTAAAATCCAGCCAGCAATTCCACCAATGTTTCTAATACTTTTCGATGCCCTTACATTGATGTCGCCATAATTGGCAGAATTATAAATATAAGAGCCATTTACACTACTACAACCCAAAATTCCACCATATCCACTATCTGTACAGTTATCAGAGTTTAAAGTTAAGTTCAAATCTCCAAAGTTTGAACAACTATACATCTCAATTGCATTACTTTGGTTTACTGCCACTACACCACCAACAAAGGTATTATAGACATTTGTTACCTCAATATCTCCATAATTGGTACATTCATAAACTTTATACCTAGAACCAGACATATTTAAAAGGTTTGCAACAATTCCTCCGACAGTATTTATCAAGGAACCAGGACCAACATCATAGGTTAATGTCCCACTAAAAACATTTTTATAACACCACATATTACCTTTTGTTGATCTAACAAGACTAACAATTCCAGCAAAACCTACACCTGTATTTGCAATTTGTCCTGAACTTCTTGCCTCAAGATAAATATCTGCCGAACAATCACATCTGTAAATATCGTAAGAAACAGCTCCCGCAATTCCTCCTACACCAAATTCATTAAACTTGGCAGTGCCATAGAAATAAGCGCTAATACTTGCAGAATTTGAGCAATAAGAAACTGCCGCACCGCCTATTGTTGTACCAATAACTCCACCAATCATCATGGAATATGAAGCAGTTGCACCATCTCCAGAATATTGAGTATAAGAAATCCTTACACCCTCATTTTTAACATTAGAGATTGAACCCCCTGAAAGCAATCCAACAACTGCTCCAACATGCGTCCATAATGACTTGTTACTATTACCCGAACTATATATACTTATTCTCCCATTATCAAGATTAAAGTTCTTTATTCTTGCACCAACCGTCAATCCAAAAAATCCAATAGCTGCACAATTTCTAAATGTAAAGTTTACAGTTTCATCCCCATAATCGTATGTATGTCCACTGACATAATCGCTTATAATTCCATCTGCCCCCGACACGTTGATTGTCATTCCTGAAATTGTATAACCATTTCCATCAAAACTTCCTGCAAAATAATAAGGGTGCCAAGTGGTGCTTGAAAAAATCCACCAACCACTTGTTGTTGAATAAGCACTTGATCCAATCGGTGTCCAATAATGTGCAGATAAATCAATATTGGCCGTTAATTCCACATATGCATCTTGATATAACAATCCTGAATCAGAATTTTTATAATTATTATTTACCATATATGCAAAATTTGCAAGCGTTTGTGCAGAATTTATTCTATAAGGATCGCTATATGTCCCACTTCCTGATGGTCTTGTGGTTTTAGCATAATCCATCCAATAACCACTTGCAGTTGCTTTAATCTCTTCATCTTCTTCATTCTCTTTTTCAATAGATTGTTCTTGTAATGAATGAACTGTTGTGTCAATGATAAAAACACTGCCACATGCCAGTCCTAAAGACATAAACACAGCGAACAGCCCAAAGAGAATTTTCTTCATATTTATATTATAAACAAAAAACGACAAAACACAAAGCATTTTGACAAATTTTTCATATTATTTCAAGACAGCACTAACTTGCTTGCAAGAGTGAGTGCGACACAGAAAAATCACAAACAAAAAACAAAGTTTTTAACCAATAAATGGTTTTTTCGTAAGAAAATTTTGTTCGCGATATAAACAAAAAAACGACAAAACTCAAAGTTTTTTAAAAATTTCATAAAAGAAAAATTGGACCCAAAAAGTCCAATTTCTAATCTACAAAATCATATACTCCTAAAAATTTCTTCTTTATTTCTTCTTGTCCAGCACTTAATCTATCAGTTGAAACTTTGAATTTCTTGCTCTCTAATAATGTAAACTTCAAACCATGATCAACAACCGCTTTTGATTTTGTGCCAATATATGCGACAAATTTTCCATTTTGAGCAAAATTGATGTATTTTACACCCTTTCTATATCTTGCAGAAATTGGAATTTGCAGAGCATTTAACCGTTTAACATAACCATTATTTGTCACAATCAAATAGTCATCACTCAAGTTTTGTCCAGCGAAAACAACAAAATCTTTGTCCTCAAGGTTAATACCCTTCACTCCACCAGAAACCCGGCCTTGCAATGGCACTTCATTCTTCTCAAAGTTGACACAATAACCATTTTTGCTGAGCATAACAAATGTCTTTCCCTTGATTTCGTGTTCAACATTCAAAAGTTTGTCATCATCAGAAATTTTCATCACTTGGTAATAAGTTTTTGAAACAACCAAATCTTTCTCTGAACTGCGTTTAACCATTCCTTTCTGTGAAAAGAATACGACTTCCCCATCACCCTCAACCTTCAAAACAGCTACCGGTGTTTCCATGATGTCAATTGACTTGTCAAGTTGTTTAAGTGGAATTCCTTTTTCTCTCCACTTACACTCTGGCAATTTGTCAACCACTGCTTTGACACAATTTCCTCTGTCTGTGAAAATGAGCACAGTGTCTGTCGCTTTAACTTCCAAAAGACTTGTGTGAATATCAAACAAAGTGGAAGTGTCTGAAAGCGTTTTCAAAGATTTTGAATAGTTCTTCATGCTAACTTTCTTCAATGTTTTTCCAGCAGAAAGAGCAATCAAATAATCTTTTGTGTCTTCCATTTCTTCAATTTTTGTAAGTTTAATTTCTTCACTTTTAAGCTCATGAGAACGTCTTGGAGAATTAAATTTTTTCTTAATTTCCAAAATTTCTTTCTTAACAACTTCAAGTTGCAATTTTTTGGAATTCAAAATCGCTTCCAACTCTTTGATTTTTGCCTTTAGTTCTGCAAGTTCTGCTTGAAGTTTTGTAACTTCCAAATTAACCAAACGAGCAAGCCTCATATCCAGAATCGCTTGTGCCTGTTTCTCTGAAAGAGCAAACTTTGCACGCAATCTCTGTTTTGCTTCACTGACATTTGCAGAAGTCTTGATTATTTTAATAACCGCATCAATGTTTTTGATTGCAATCAAAAGTCCTTCAACAATGTGAGCCCTATCTTTTGCAACATTAAGGTCAAACTTTGTTCTTCTGACAATCACATCTCTCTGGAAAGCGGTGTAGTATGAAATGATGTCCAAAAGCCCCATAAGCTTTGGTTTTCCGCCAGCAATTGCAACCATATTGATGCCATAAGAAATCTGCATATTGGTAGATTGAAACAGAAATCCCAAAATTTTCTTTGCATTTGCCTCTTTCTTCAATCGAATGACGGCACGCATACCATTCCTGTCACTTTCATCACGAATTTCACTGATAACTGACAATTTGTCTTTGTTTTTGTCCTTAAGTTCGGCAATCTTCTGAAGCAATTGTGCTTTGTTGACTTGATATGGAAGTTCTGTGATAACCAAACTCTGTTTATCACCATTTTGTTCAATTCCAACCTTTGCACGAAGAATGATTTTCCCTTTGCCAGTTTCGTATGCACTCTTAAGTCCATCTCCATAAATCAATTCTCCTCCAGTAGGAAAATCTGGTCCCTTGATTATTTTCATCATTTGGTCAAGAGTGATATTTGGATTCTCAATATATGCAACAACACCATCAATAACCTCCCCCAAGTTGTGAGGAGGAATGTTTGTTGCCACACCAACAGCAATTCCAGTTGCACCATTGACCAAAAGGTTTGGGAATCTTCCTGGCAAAACATCTGGTTCCTTCAATGTGTCGTCAAAGTTCAACCCCCAACGCACTGTATCCTTTTCCAAATCTCTCAAAAGTTCCATAGCAAGTGGAGTCATTCTTGCTTCTGTGTAACGCATAGCCGCAGCACTATCACCGTCAACCGAACCAAAGTTTCCATGTCCGTCAACAAGTGGAGCTCTAAGCACAAAATCTTGCGACATACGAACCATCGCATCATAAACAGAACTGTCACCATGAGGGTGATATTTACCCATACAATCACCGACAATTCTTGCCGATTTTCTGTATGGTTTGTCTGGAGTAAGTCCAAGTTCAAGCATAGAATACAAAATTCTTCTTTGAACAGGCTTCAAACCATCTTCAACTCTTGGTAACGCTCTGTCCATAACAACGTGCTCTGTATAAGGAATCATAGAATCATGCAAAACTTCTTCCAAAGGTTTAAACAGAATTCCGTTGCCACCATAAATCCCGCCGTTACC
The DNA here is from genome assembly GCA_905195085.1 of uncultured Christensenella sp. Lineage (GTDB taxonomy): Bacteria > Bacillota > Clostridia > Christensenellales > UBA1242 > Caccovivens. Next base: position 3,630 of record CAJJUK010000031.1, on the reverse strand, counting down.
ATTGGAACCACCGCTTCCACCATGACCGCCTTGATTATTTTCAACTCTATCTTCACCAACTACATCTGACATTTCTTCGTCATTTGATTCATGAGCAGCTTCAACATAGGCGTCATCAACAGTTTGAACATTCATTTCATCTTTAGACGATGATTTGATTGTTGTTTTTCTCTCTTTTTTCTCTGTCTTTGTTTTTTCTATCAAATTTTCTTTTTCTTTCACAACATTTTCCTTTTTCTCTGATTGAGGATTGGAGGACATCGACCAAAAATCTAACTGTCCTTCCAAAGTCACAGGCTTTTCTTCCTGCTTCTCTTCTTCTTTTTGAGCAGTCAAAAGTTCATCATAACAAATTTGACCTTCAATAGGTTCAATTACAACAGGTTTAAATTCTTCTTCAGTTCTGTGCTTATTATCCACTTTAAAACCTCAACTTTTCAAATTATTGCATATCATAATTCCCACAAAAACACAAAATTAAATCAATTTGCATTAACATTTTTATAGTCTCTCATGAATGTGTCTTCTCTGTCAAAATTTGCGTGTTCACTGATGTATTGTTTTCTCTCTTCAATCGCATCGCCCATGAGAGTTGTAATCATTTTTTCCGCCTCGGCAGCATCTTCAATCGTGACTTGAATCAGTGTTCTGTTTGCTGGGTCCATGGTTGTCTCCCAAAGTTGTTCAGGGTTCATTTCCCCAAGACCTTTATATCTCTGAATCATATAGCCTTTTCCAGCGCTCTTAACAGCATCAGCAAGTTCAGCATCAGAATAGACATATTTTTCATAATCTTTTTTATACACCTTATAAAGCGGTGGAAGACCAATGAAAACATGCCCATCAGTAATCAGTGGTTTCATATAACGATAGAAGAAAGTAAGCAAAATTGCTCTGATGTGTGCACCATCTTGGTCAGCATCGGAAAGAATGATGACTTTGTTATATCTCAATGATGACAAATCAAAATCTTCTCCAAAACCTGTGTCCAAAGCAGAAATGATTGTTCTGATTTCTTCATTTGCCAAAACTTGGTCAACTCTCTTCTTTTCTGCATTCAAAGGCTTTCCACGAAGTGGCAGAATTGCCTGAAATCTTCTGTCACGTCCCTGTTTTGCAGAACCACCCGCACTATCTCCTTCGACAATGAAAAGTTCGCTCTTGCTTCTGTCTCTTGATGTGGAAGAAGCAAGTTTTCCAACCAAATTGAAATTCTCAGCATTGTTCTTCGCTCTTGTGAGTTCCTTTGCTTTCTTTGCAGCAAGTCTAACTTTTGCCGCTTGTTTTGCTTTGTTGACAATGATTTCGGCATAAGTAAAATTCTTTTTATCAGCAAGCAACTTTGAAAGTTCTTGCAAAGACAAATTTTCAACTTCAGTTCTTGCTTCAGGATTTCCAAGTTTCGTTTTTGTCTGTCCTTCAAACTGAACATTATTCATTTTGACATTAATAACGGTAACCAACCCTTCTCTGAAGTCCTCGCCAAGCAAGTTTGGTTCTTTGTCTTTAAGCATATTGTTTGCTCTAGCAAAATCATTGAAAGCCTTAGTGAAAGCACTCTTGAAACCAACTTCATGCATACCGCCTTCAGTTGTTGGAATGTTGTTGACATATGAAAATGTGTTTTCTGTGTAAGAATCAGTTGAAATGAAACTTACTTCCAAATCCACAATCTTGCTTTCTGCATAGAAATATATTGGATTTTTAAAAAGTGCATTCTTTCCTTCCACCAAATATGAAACAAAGTCTTTGATTCCGCCTTCAAAATGAAATTCACAATTCTCGTTGGTTTCTTCGTCATTGACAATAATTCTCAAGCCTTTGTTCAAAAATGCAAGTTCTCTTGCTCTTCTTGAAATAAGTTCAAAATTGAATGTTTGTTTTCCAAAAACTCTGTCATCTGGCAAAAATGTCACACAAGTTCCAGTTGTGTTGCTTGTCCCGATTTCTTTTAATGGTGCAACAGGAACACCGCTATGTATTTTTCCTTTTTCATCTTCGTATGAATGGAACTCAACAAAATATTTCTTTCCGCCTTTATTTACCGTGACTTTGCACCAACGAGAAAGAGCATTGGTGACTGACGCACCAACACCATGAAGACCACCAGAAAATTTGTAGTTTTCGTTGTTGAATTTTCCGCCGGCATGCAAGGTTGTGTAAACAACTTCAACACCACTTTTGTGAAGAGTTGGATGCATATCAACAGGGATACCACGACCATTATCTTCAACAGTGGCACTCCCATCTTTGTTTATTGTGATTTTGATTGTGTCGCCATAACCATTTGAAATTTCATCAATAGCGTTGTCAACAATTTCCCACAAAATATGATGAAATCCCCTTGAACTTGTTGTTCCGATATACATACCAGGACGAAGTCTAACCGCATCAAGTCCATCGAGAACGACAATATCTTTTGATTCATATTTTTTCTCAGCCATAAACACTCCAAACTATGATTTTCTTTTAATATTTTACCACAAAAACTAAAATTATTAAAACAAAAAGTGAATATTTGCACAAGAAATTTCACCAAAAACACGATTTCGGTTGCTGTATTTTCAAAATTTTGGTGTATATTTATGCATAATTATACATGTTTATTCTTTATCACATTCCAAAATGATAATGAATATAATTTTTTATTACTCCAAACAATATAAATAAAAAAAGGAGAAAAAATGAAAAAAATTGTTTTGACTGGTGGTGGGACGGCAGGACATGTCTACCCCGCCCTTGCTGTTGCAGAAAGATTGACTGATTTTGAATTGCATTACATTGGAAGCAACGGAATGGAGAAAGAAATTTTGAAAAACTATCCAAACATCAAATATCACGAAATTCCAACGGTGAAATTGGAAAGAAAACTTACTTTCAAAAATCTCTTAATCCCTTTCAAACTTGCAAAATCTGTAAAACAGTCAAAAAAGATTCTGAAAGAAATTTCCCCAGACATAATTTTTTCAAAAGGTGGTTTTGTCGCCGTACCTGTTGCCATAGCAGGCAAAAAATTGAACATTCCAATAATAAGTCATGAAAGCGATTTGTCTTTCGGACTTGCAAACAAAATCATTTTGCATTTTTGCACAGTCATGTGCACAACTTTTGAACCAACTGGAGAAAAAAACAAAAAATGTGTTCACACTGGTCAACCAATAAGAAGAAAAATATTTCATGGAAAAACAATTCCTTTGAATTTCAACAACTCAAATCCAACAATATTAGTCCTTGGTGGAAGTTTGGGTGCACAGTTTTTAAATGAAATAATCATCAAAAATTTGGATGCGCTAACCAAAAAATTTAACATTATCCATATTGCAGGAAAGAAAAATTATAAAGACATAAAGCATGAAAATTACAAAATTGTTCCTTATGCTGACAACATTGAAGATTACTACGCAACTGCCGACATTGTCATTTCCAGAGCAGGAAGTGGTGTCATAAACGAACTTTTAGCCCTAGAAAAACCTATGCTATTGATCCCATTGTCAAAAAAATGTTCAAGAGGCGATCAGATTGAAAATGCCAAACTTTTTCAAAACCTTGGATATTGTGAAATGCTTGAAGAAGAAGATTATAATTATGAAATATTTATCAATAAATTAGAAAAAATAATAAAAAATAAAG
>CAJJUK010000030.1 GCA_905195085.1 uncultured Christensenella sp. | reverse complement strand
TTGCACTGTTGGATAATTTTAGGACAACACTATATGAAGTTGTCGTGTAGGTATGTTTCACCGTTGCACTACTGCCTGACGCAATACTACTGCTCGAAACGGTGCAACTCGACGCCGTTATGTTTAGGTTCGTAGTGTTCGTTTGCCGCGTCGTGCCTCCATAATAATATATTGTTAAAGTGTAAGTGTTTACTGACCACCTTGCATATAATGTATCATTTGCTGCTACATATGTAGTCTTTCCGCTAATAATACTTCCCGAAGAATTTATTATTTGCGTTCCGCCGGATGTCTCTGTATAATATCCATTAAACGTATAACCCGTTCTAGAAGGTTTGGTAATTGATGAAACTGAAGTCGTAGCACCGCTATTTGAATACCAACCTGTATTATATTTTAAATATAATGTGCTTGTTCCACCCGAACCACTTTGTTTGTTCAAAGTTATAGTATAAGTATTCGCTGTCCAATGTGCATAAATGGTTGTATCACTCGCTTCCATAACAGTATCTGAACTTACTTTGGTTCCTCCGCTTGCAGCAGTATACCAACCTTGAAAAGAATAACCCGTTCTTGTTGGAGTTACTAAATCTCCATAACTACTTTTAAATTGGACAGATTTATAAGTAGGAGAAACATTCCCTCCATTTGCATTATAATTTAACTTATAATATTTTCGTGAAACTTCAATATAATAAGTCCCTTTGACTTTTGTTGCAGCATTATTTTTTGCAGTTGTTTCACTTGTAGTCGTTTGGTTTTCTCCATATATATAAAAAGGTAATGTTGTATTAAGCTGATATCCTGTTGTGACACTGTATGAAACAACTTTTTCATAAAAATTATGACTAAACAAATTATAATCATATAAGTGAACATAGCTGCAACCAGAGACCTGGGCTCCCGTTGCAGACCCATCATGTTCATTTATGCCTGCAATTGGAGATTGTCCACCTTCTTTAGTGTGCCATGATATAGTAAATTTCGCTGCAGAACGGGCCTCGGTATCACCATCCCACGCAGTTGCACCATTTAATCGAACTGTAACATATACATCAAGTTCAGTTGCCCAGTCTGCCCCTATCTCATTATCATCTTTGGTGTCATTTGTTTCTTCATTATTTGAATTATTTAAATCTTCATCTTCATTTTGCGGAGGCGCAAAATTCCCCCCCCCGCCATTCTCGGACTGAGAAGTTGAACAACCCGATAATAAAAACGCTCCACTTGTTGTGAGCGAAAAACCTAAAATCACAAATAAAAATGCAAAAAGTAATTTCTTCATATATTTATTATAACAAAAGAAAGTTCTTTTTGCAAAATTATTTAAAAATTATATGTCATTTATGAGAAAAATTTTATTTTTTTCTCAATCATTTCGTCAATTCTTGAAATGTAATCATTGATAAACTTACAATTTGGTTGTCTCTCTATGCGATTTTCCAAATTGAAAACTCTCTTAGAAATTGCACCCGCACCTATTGCAATGACTGATGATGTGTCTTCCATGCTGTCAATGTTGAATATGCACACATTATCATCTCTGTAATATCCAACATTTTCAAGTCCCGCAACTTGGTGTTTTTGGCGATAGAGATAATAAGGTTTATAACCACTCTCCGTCAATGTTTTCTCGGCAAAATCAACCATTTTTGGCACATCATTTTTGTATTTAACCTCTTCACCCCTGATTTGTGCTGCATTTTTGACTGACAAAGTGTGAACGGTTATGTTGTGAGGATTCATTTCCAAAAGTGTGTTTATTGTTCTTTTGAAAATTCCAAGTCTCTCGCCACTTAGTCCTGCAATGACGTCCATGTTCACAACAAAGTCATATTCCATTGCAAGCATATATGCATCAAGGACTTGTTTATTGGTTGTCTTTCTTCCTATTCTTTTCAAAGTCGCTTCACAAAATGTCTGTGGATTTATGGAAATTCGAGAAACACCATACTTTTTCAAAACTTCCAATTTCTCTCTCGTGATTGTGTCAGCACGTCCACACTCAACAGTGAACTCTGTCACAGGATAATTTATCTGTGACAACAACTTCTCCAATTGTTCTGCTGACAAAACTGTTGGCGTTCCACCCCCAATATAGACTGTTCGAACTATGTATGACTGCTCAGCAATAACTTTTTTAACCGCTTCCAATTCTTTCAAAACACAGTCAAGATATGTGTCAACTTTGTCAGCGACAGTGCAAAGTTCGTTTGAAATGAAAGAGCAATAATTACATCTGGTTGGACAAATTGGAATGTTGATAAACAAATCAAGCAACTTATCATTTTTGATGATACATTTTTGGTTTTTCAAAATTTGAACAACAAGTTTTGCTTTCTCACTGCTGACATGATAATCTCTCACCAAAACTTCTGAAATAAGGTGTGGTTTAATTTCCCCTCTTTCCACCAAATCCCTTGCAAATTTGGTTGGTCTAACTCCAGTCAGCGAACCCCAAGGCAATGATTTTTTTGAAACAAAACTGAGCACTTCATATAAATGATTTTTGCAATGTCTTTTTATCAAACTTTTTCTGAGCAAATCAGAAGCATTTGCATTGATTGTGAAATTTTTGATATATTTTTTTGCGTCATCTCCAGAGCCGACAAAAATTGTGCTTATGTATTCATTTTCATTATTTTCAAGGTTATGCTCCACGGAAAAAGGACAATCTTCTTCATCATAAAAAAGATTAACCAAATCTTGCATATCCTTTTCCAAATCTACATAGTTGCACAAAATTTTCATTATTCGCTCCTATAAACCTTCCTTACATCTTTAATAGATTCAAAACTGTTGATTATCTTGTCAAGTTCTGCCTTGTTTGAAATTTGAACAACGATTTCAAAAACAAGTTCGCCCTTGATTTCACGATAACCAAAACCCTTAAGTTTCGTTTTCAAATCTCTTGCAGCATTATTCAAGGAATTCACAACTGCATTGGTGTTATCCGCCAAAACTTTGATGACCGCAATGAAATCAGAAACAAGACTGTCTTGCCATTCTGCCCTAATCAATCTTTCAGGTTCGAGATATTTCAAATTTTGACAGCCTTTTCTGTGAATAGTGACTCCCTTACCTCTTGAGATGTAACCAATGATTTCATCTCCAGTAACTGGAGTGCAGCAACCCGCATATCTGACCAAAAGACCGCTGTCACCATCAACCAAAACACCTTCTTTGTTTCTCTTGACCGTGATTTTGTTTTCTTTAAGCTCAAGTGTCTTTTCTTTGTTATAAAGATTGACAAGTCGTCCAACAACGTTGTTTGCAGACAAACTTCCTGCACCAATTTCTGCATAAAGTCCATCAAGTTCGTCAATCATCATGCTTTTTGCAATTTCAAGCAGATATTCTTCTTTCAAGATTTTTGAAATGTTCAAATTTCTAGCCTTAACTGCCTGTTCCAAAATTGCCTTTCCAATCCTGATGTTTTCATCTTTAAGTTCACTCTTGAAAAATGCTCTGATTTTTGACCTTGCACTTGAAGTCTTCACATGCAAAAGCCAATCTCTTGAAGGCCCTTTACTGTTTTGGTTCGTCAAAATTTCAACGACATCACCATTTGAAAGTTCTGTCGTGATTGGAACAATTTTTCCATTGATTTTGGCTCCCACACAAGTGTTCCCAACCTCAGAGTGAATGGCATAAGCAAAATCAATAACAGTTGCTCCCAAAGGAAATTCTAAAACCTTTCCTTTTGGTGTTTGCACAACGATTGCCTCGCCATACAAGTCAACTTTCAAAGTTTCCAAAAATTCTTCTGATGACAATTCATTGGAATTTTCCAGCATCTGTCTGAACCAAGTCATTTTTTGGTCAAACTTATTTTGCCCTCTTCTTTCCTTATATATCCAGTGTGCAGCAATTCCGTATTCCGAATGTTTGTGCATTTCAAAGGTTCTGATTTGAATTTCAAGAGGTCTGTTGTTGTCTGCAATGATTGTTGTGTGCAAACTTTGATAGCCATTTGGTTTTGGGTTTGCAATATAGTCCTTAACTCTGCCCTGAATAGGCTTGTAGATTGAGTGAATCTTTCCAAGAACAGCATAGCAATCTTCGACCGTCGGAACAAGCACTCTCATGGCAACCAAGTCATAGACCTTTCCAAGTGTGATGTTTTTCTTCACCAATTTTTTATAAACTGAATAGAAGTGCTTTTGTCTTGACTGGATTTCCCCTTTGACGCCAATTTCATCAAGAATTTGTTGCAATTTTTTTCGAGTAATTTCAATCTGCTTTTGATTGTCTTCAGTTTTCATCAAAGCGTTGTTCTTGAGTTCTTCATATGCCTTAGGTTCCAAAAGTTCAAAACAATAGTCCTCAAAAGCTGACTTAAACATAGAAAGCCCAAGTCTTTCTGCAAGTGGTGCAAAAATGTCACTCACCATTTGAACAAACGCACGGTCTTCTTCAGACATTGGATTTTTGATAAGTTTCAAATCATACAAAATGGTTGCAAATTTGACAATGACAACTCTGACATCTTGGCAAATTGCAACAAACATTCGTCTGATGTCTTCCGCTTCACCATTTTTTGAAAAAACTCTGACATCTCTCAAAATTTTGAAGATTTCATATAATTTTTCCTGACTTTTGCTTAAATCTCCAACATATTCGCTCGCCTTTGCTTCATCAATTTTGAAGCATTGAAAAAGGACATAAGCCACAAGGACTTCCTCTTGAATGTGATATTCAATCATCGTGTCAATAACAATGTTAAGTCGATCCAAATTCATATCTTCAGAAAGACAATTTTCAACAAGTTTTTTCTCTTTTTCAGACAACTTAAAATTGCTGTTGATTTTTTCTAAAATTAAATTTTTCATTTTTTCTCCAAAGAGTTTTTCAACAATAAAAGTTTATTATAAAGTGGTGACTCTGTCAAGGATTTTTTGATGTTTTTGTTTTGCGAAATATACATAAAAGTATCATATTCTGTTCTAATCAGACCCAATTGTTCAAACACCAAATAAGCGACATAAAATGTGTCAAAGCCAACTTTCCCATTCATTTTATGCAGATAAATATCAAAAATTGAATAGTATTTCACATAATTTTTTGCAACCAAAGCTTTAAAAATTCTTCCAAAAGTTTCTCTTGACAGATCAAGATAAGAAAAACGCTGTTTATCAAATTCTCTTTCCATAGGAAGATAAATTTCCGCCTTTGAAATTTCATTGAGTTCAGAAATAAACCCTTCATCAAGAACAGGAGAAAGAAAGACAATTCGATTGAAATTTTTTGCCCAATTCACACCTTTTGGAGAAAGCAAAACACTGTTGTAACCAATGCAGTTTTCATCACAAATTCCAATATGATAGATGTTTTCTTTTGAATATTCCTTCAAAAAGTTAACAAAATCATAGGCAGAGTAAGCAACAAAAGCCGTTCCAAAAACTCCACTTTGCGTGCTTGCAACAAAATTCAAAAGTTCGCTTTGTGGAAAGTATGAAAATTTTGATGGTCTGTTATCTTCATAGAGCAGTTGTTGGTATTGCATTGGGTATGTGAACAAATGTGCATTTGCTGAGATGAAACTTCCAGCATCAAAATCACTGACAACACCATTCTTTCCACCACCTTGAAATTCAAAGATAAAAGATTTATATCGTGCAAAGTTCAAAGCGTTATATTTTTTAGTAAAATTGAAATAAACCAGTTGCAAGTCACCAATTTTGATGTCACAATGTGATGGAGAATATTTCCTTGGCAAAATTTCCACACTGTCAGTTGTGATTTTAAACTTCGGTCTCGAATTTCCACAGCCAAAAGGCTCAAGAAGTTCAAGTTCACTCAAAAATCTTTCAGTCACATCTTCACTCTTGATTTCCAAGTCATAATACTTGATTGGTATGAAAACCTTGTCACTAACTTTTTCGAAAACAAACGCATTCACACGATTGCAAAATTCTTCATATTTTTCTCTTTTGAGTGTCAAACCAGCAGCCATTGTGTGTCCGCCAAATGTTTCCAAAATGTCCTGAAGAGATGACAAAAGTTCATGAATGTTGATGTCGTCAATGCTTCTTCCTGAACCGTGCAAAGTGTCACCAACCTGTGAAAACAAGAAAACAGGTCTGTTATATTCCTCCACAAGTCTTGCACAAGCAATTCCCAAAATGCCTTGATCCCATTTTTTCGACGCAAGACAAATCACCCTTGTTTTTGACAAATCCATGTTTGCAATCGCTTTCTCACAATCTTCCAAAATCTTAGAACTCAACTCCTGTCTTTTTGTGTTGTGTCCTTTGATTTTTTCAAGATATTTTTTGACAACCACAGGATCTTCGCTCATATAAATCGCCAAACTGTCACCGGCATCTCCCATTCTTCCAGAGGAGTTAATCTTTGGTGCAATTTTGAAAGCAATGTCTGTGGAAGATGGTTTTGTCAATGAAACTTTGTTCTCTTTCAAAAGCATTTTCAATCCAAAAGGAAGTTTGTCAAAACTTTTAAGCCCACGCTTGACAATGTTTCGATTTTCACCGGTCAAAGAAACAATATCTGCAATGGTTGCAATTGCAGCAATAGGCAAAAATTCTTCTGCCTTCTTTTGTCCCAAAAGGGCTTCGCTGATTTTGTAGGCAAGCCCAGTTCCACAAAGCTCTCTGAAAGGATAATCTTGTCCTTCAATTTTTGCATTCAAGACAATGGTATCCGGCAAAATTTCAGGGATTTCGTGGTGATCAGTGACAATAATCTCAATACCTTTTTCTTTTGCGTATTCCACTTCATCGTGACAAGAAATTCCACAGTCAACCGTGATTATCAAATCTGGTGCAAACAGCTTTTCAATCTTATCAATGCAATCGCATGTCAAGCCATAACCGTCAATGTAGCGGTTAGGAAGATAATAATCAGCATCAATACCAATTTTTTTCAGCGTTTTAAGCATGATGGCGGTGGCACTCACCCCATCAACATCATAATCACCAAAAATAAGGACTTTGTCGCCCATTTGTTTTGCCAAATGTATTCGGTCACATAACTGCTTCATGTTTCTGATAAGAAACGGATCCAAAAGTTGTCCAGTGGATAAATAGTCTGAAATCTCTTCTTTGCTTGAATATCCTCTTGATAAAATCAAATACATTGTCGAAGGCAAAACATTAAACTCTCTTGATAGCTCGTTCACAAGTTCCGAGTTCTTGTTAAAAAATTTCTTAAAAATCATGTTTTCAAACCTTAAACAAATCTTATGTAAATATTATAATAGATTTTGACAAAATCACCAAACAATCAGAATTAAAAATTAAAAAAAAGAGTGAAATCAATCACTTTAGACTAATTTCCACTCTTGTCTTTATCATCAGATTTAGGCACAACTGCAACAGCCTTGTCTTCAAAATTATATATTTTTTCTTTGAATTCTTCGTAAGTTTGCAAACTTGCCCTGATGTTTTCTTCAAAAATTTCTTCCTTGCAATGACCATTTTCGGCAGAGATGCCACTTTCTTGAATCAGTTGTTGCTTTCTTTCTCTCATCTCATCGATATAAGGATATTTATCAACATGAATTCTGTCAAGCCTTGCATTATTACGTCCGTCAACATAATCAATATCATAAAGTTTGAAGAATGCTTTGGTTGGCACACCAAGTCTAACAGACTTCAAAACAATGTCACGATAAGATTCTTTAGGAATGTCCTTAAAATGCAATTTCCCATCTTGACTCTTGGCAACCTTTTGCAAACTAGCCATCACAGGTTCAATGTCTTTTTCTTCTGAAACAATACCTTTAAATTTATGATCAACGAATTGCACTCCCAACAATTTCAAAACATCATAAGTGGAAATATTTTCACCATATTCTGTTGCCACATAAGTTGCGATGTGTCTAATTTTGCTGTACAAATTTGGTGCTTTTCTAGTAATTCCTTCAAGTGAATTCTTGTTGAAATTAGCAAACTTAAGAATCTCTGATTTAACATGTGAAAAATAATCAACTCCGAGATATACATCTCTGACATTTTCTTCACACACAAGTTCAATCAAAACTGGAATAGGTATATCAAGAGAAATTGCAGCATCATGAACAAATGCTCTAAATTTCGCATCAGATTTATAGCTATCAACAAAACCTTCTGAGTCTCTGTAATTAGGGAATTTTTCCAAAGTGCTGTATCTATAATACAAATCTGAATATTCTCTATAACCCAAATCTTTCATAATTTGTTCATAAGAAAGCCTTTGTCCATTCCTTGCAAGACTGTCCCAATAAACATAGAGTTTTGTGTAGAAAGGGAATGTTTTTCTCACCACATGAAAACTTCCACCCTCGGCACGATATTTTTCAATTGCATCAATCAAATCTTGTTTGACATTTGTTGAATACTTAGGTTTTCTGTCAAAACCAGCAGCAGCAAACTTTTCTGTCAGTGTCAATGAATGTCCATCTTCACCTTTCATTTCAACACCCCAAACGTATCTATATTCAGGGTCATCTTTTGTCAAACTATCCAAAGACCTGCCAGTCCTTTCAACAAAATCAATCAACATTTGGCGCATTTTGCCGACAACATCAGTCGTTCTCTTTGCTGCTCTAGGATATCCAATGGCTTCAAACTTTTCTTCCAAAGTAAGCAATTTCCCGTCTTCACCACGCACTCTGCAATCTTGCATATATCTCAAAGCCTTGTCTTCTCTTGTTAAATCGTCAACAGTATGACCAGTTTGCAAGTATTCTTCCACCAATCTTTTCCCTTTAACCAAAGGACTCTCAGATTTAGTTGCTCTGTCATAGCCTAAAAGTTCAAATTTTTCTCCCATTGACAAAGTTTTTCCATCAAAACCGATCAATTTCAAACCATGAAGATACATATAAGGCCTGTCACTTCTTTTCAAGTCTTCAACACTTTTGTTTTCTGCCTTAAGCATAGCATCAAATTTTTGTTTAATATTTTGAATTTTTACTTCATCAATATTTTTCATAATCAAACCTCAAAACAAATTATACCATAGAAATAAAACAAATTCAAGATAGATACAAAAAAATGGCCAAAAACGCTTGTAAAAAAAATATATTTGTGCTAAAATATGCTCGTTAACCAAAAATAAGCCGAAGTGGCGGAATGGCAGACGCACGGGACTCAAAATCCCGCGAGGGCAACTTCATGTGGGTTCGACTCCCACCTTCGGCACCAAGTGAGAGCAATCCGAACCGCTGGGTTGCTCTTTTTCTATTTCTTCAAAATCTTCTTGATTGTCCAGTTTAATATTTTTGTTTTCATCATCCGAAGTGTTGAAGTATATGTCAAAATAATCGTCATACAAAACAATTTTGTTCACAAACATATCAATCATTCGTTTGCAAGCGAGTTTGTCGGTTGTGTCAATGTTTTGAAAAGATAAAAACCAATTATAAACTTTGTCGGCATCAAGTGGAGTAATTGTCTTTGCTTTTTGTCTTGCAATTTTAATTTCTAAATCTTCTTTTTCTTGTTCAAGTTCGTTAAGTTTTTGATTTGTTGTTTTTGAGAATATTCCATTTGCTACTGCATTTGCTAAATTATTAAGTTGTCTATCTATCTCTTTCATTTGTGCATTAAGAGAGTTTAACACCACATCTTTGCCGATATATTCGTTAAATATTTCAGCAACTGCTTGTGACAGTTCTTTCAGTTGTCTATTGTGTTTTAAAAACTCTTTCACGGCACAAACAACATAGTTTTCAATATAATCCTTTTCAACACTCTTTTTGTCGCAAGAGTGTTTTCTTTTTCTGTTCACGCATTTGTAATAATAGTGAATGCCATTTCTTCCTGTTCCGCTGTCGCCAGTCATATTTGCTTTGCATTTTCCACAAACAAGTTTGCCTGACAAAATAAAAGGAATTGGCGCTTTCTTTTGTGCTGCTGTGCGTTTACCTGTTTGCAAACTTTTGTTAACCCTATCAAATAATTCTTCACTAATAATCGGTGGATAAATATTTGTATAAACTGTATTGTCAGCATAGACCTTTCCGCAATAATATGGACTTCGTAGCATTCTTGATATTTGATTTATTGTCCAGTCATTGCCGTTGTTTGTCTTTATACCTTGCTTTTTAAGTTTAATTGCAATATCTTTTAATCTCATTTCTGAAATATAGTCATTGTAAACTTGTCTAACAATATCTGCTTGCTTTTCGTTGATTTTAACAACCTTATCTTCCACAGTATAACCAAACGGAACTCGACCACCAACATACTGCCCCTTTATTCTGCTTTCTTTTCGTCCACGCTTGACTTTTTGAGATAACTCGGCAGAATAATACTCGGCAAAACTTTCAAGCATTCCTTCAAGTATTATGCCTTCTGGTGTGTTCGAAATTTGTTCAGTGGCAGAAATAACCTTAACACCATTACGATTTAGAATTGCTTTATTTACAGCACTATCGTGGCGAGAACGAGCAAATCTATCAAACTTATAAACAAGTACATAATCAAAACCTTTCTTTTTGCTGTCACGAAGCATTCTTTGAAAATCTGGTCGATGGTCGTTTGTGCCTGTCATAGCCCTGTCGATATAGGTATCCACAATCTTGATATTTTCTCGCTCTGCATATTCTTTGCAAACCCTAAGTTGTCCGTCAATACTTTGCTCCGACTGACTATCACTTGAATATCTTGCATAGATTACTGCTTTTTTCACATTCCACCACCTTTTAACCAATTATACCGCTATACCTCAAAAAAGTCAGCATAAAATATAAAATTTTTGAAAAAGTATTCCAAATTATCTTTGAATGTGATATAATAAAAAAGGAGTTAATCAATAAATGAAATTCGAAATAAAAGCAATCAAAACCAATGAAAAGGCTTCTATTGCGAGAAAAAATTTAGAAACTGAATATAAAGAAGAATTAAATCGCATTTTGCGACAGTTAAGAAGTGGCGAAAAGTTTATAACTAAACAAGAACTGATAAAAAGGTTCTATGACTGGTTTTTTGCAAATGTTAGTTATGATAATGACATTCTCAAAATGCGAAACAATAATAATGCTTTTACATCAATTCAATATCCTTACAAAGACTGCGTTATTCATTGTGGTGAAAAATATGCTCCTATCCTATTGCATAAAGGAGTTTGCCAATCTTATTCAATTGTTTTTAAAGATTTTTGTGATTTAATTGATGTTGATTGCAAAATTATCCGAGGACGAGATGAAAATGTTGTTAATTTAAAAAATATACCACATGCGTGGAATGAAGTCTTCTTGAACGGCAAATGGTCAACAATTGACCTTACCCCTTGTTATAAAACTTATATGGGAAAACTTAGGACACAACAAAATAATAAATTCATAATTCACGAATATAAAAGTGAATTAGAGAGAAATTAAATGGAGAAACATATATGAAAAATTTTAAATTTACTTGGAAAAATTATGGTATGATGAGATTAGGTTATGATATTGAATATTTTTCAATCGAGATAAAGGACAATGAGTTTAATCCAATAATTACATTTTCCACAGGAGATAATCGTGGATTTACTGTAATCGATAAAACATACAAACTTGATAACAAAGTGGCTTTAAAAGAACTTGCAAAAATCAACATTCCAGAAACAAACACTTCAGAGGATGGTTGTGATGGAGATGGATGGGAAATTGAAGTTGATGGAAAAATCTTAAAAGGATATTTGGATAGACCACAATGGCTTGAACAAATTAAAGAAATAATTTGTTTTAAAGATATTTTCCTCTATGTTGATAAAAAAAGAAAACTGTATTTAGAAACAAAATAATTGTTAAATGAATATCTCTATATATTAAATTAAGTGAAAAGTATATAAATTTACAGTAAGCAGGATAAGGAATAGGCTCAAAATCGTGTTTTTGTTCGCTAAAATGCCTATAAATAAAGGCTTTTAGACGACTCACCCTAAAAAAGAAGAAGTTTCGATTTTGAGTCATTCCCCTTTGATGACCAAGTGGGACGCCCACTTGTCTTTTTTTTGTTAAAAATATAGCAAAATATTATGAAATATGTTATACTTGATTTATCCAATTTGTTAACCAATTCCATAGGTTATTCCTCACAAAGATTTATTCTTTGGAGGGACTATGAAAAACAACAAAATGGATAGTCTTGATTGTTGTAATAGTTCCTTGCAAAGCAAGAACACCGCCCGTTGCAACTTGTCCACAAACGAACTCACAATAGGTTGCTGTAAGTTCGGCAAAAAGCAAATGAAAGAAATTGCCTTTCAGTTTGCTCACGACTTAATGGACTATTTTGACAACGGCGGAGATTTGATAAACCTGTCCGCAAAAAGTGTTTACTCACTCCTTTCGGACATAATCAAATCCAACAATTAGGACAACGAAGAGAGAAGTCCAATCCAAGCTTCTCTCTTTTTGTTTTGAAATATAAATAATTTATGATATAATAATTTTATAAGACAAGTTAATTTATCTTAACTCTTAGTTTAATATAACCAACTCCAATAAATACTTGAAGGTGGTTCAGATACTTTATCACTTGTCGCACCAAACAAGAAAAAACACCGATAATGTTCGGTGTTTTATTATATTCCTACACTCTTAATTTTCTCTTTCAGCTGTCCGCTCGCAAACTTTCCTAATTTCATCGGACAGAAGGACACCTCTCACAACAAAAATTCAGCCTTGACAGGATATCAGGCGGTACGAAAGAACGCTTTAGAAATATTTGAAGTTTTAGAAATCACGCCCGTTGAATTTTTTAGTGATGATCCAACAAGTTACTTAAAAGACAAAAAATTGCTTGATTATTTTTCTAAGTTAACAGATAAGCAAAAAGATGCTATTTTAAATTTATATAATTAAAAAATCACATTTAATAATGTGATTTTTTCTTTTTTTATCTAGTTTAAATAACTAGCCCAGTAATGATAGGAATTATACATAAAGTAAATATTGAATAAAATGCACTTTGCATTTGTTTATACTTACATAAACCAATTTTTATTTCGTATGGCGGAAAAGCAGAAAAATACAATAAAGCCGCACCAAAAAGTCCTATACCTAAAATAATAGATGAAAAAACAGTACTAATAATATTGTTACACACAAATTTACTTAAAAACCCGTAACCAACCGTTAATCCTACTATCAGCATACATGTACAAAATATAGATAGTATATAATCTGTATTAGTAATTAAATTAATTCGTTGTAATTTTTTAAGACCAGATATCCATGCATCTATTTTAGTAAAAAAATATTGGTAAGTTTCATCATTTTCATCGCCTTCAAATATAATTTGATTATCAGTTTCTGCCCCATATTGTAATCGACAAAACTTTGATTTAAACTTTATCATATATACATTCAAATTTTTAAAGTAATCTTGTTTAAA
>CAJJUK010000029.1 GCA_905195085.1 uncultured Christensenella sp. | reverse complement strand
TCTGTTGACATCTTTTCATATTGACTTTCCAAAAGTTTAAAATCTTTTTCAATTTTGCTAACAATATCTATATCATTTATTTTTGAATCAATTTTTAATTTTTCACACAAAACTGTATACGTATTAAAGATTGTCATATACAACATAATACAAATTTCAAAATAAGAAAGTAGTGGATATTTAATTCCAACAACATTAGCATGGGTATATGAATGGCATCTTCTATAAAAAATCCCATAATTTTCATATGATTGATCAATACTTTTTAAAAATGTTATTAACCCATTTATAGAATATGGGTTATTTTTAACAACTTTATGATAATTAGGAATATCATCAACCCAACCGAAATGTAAAAACATATTCTTTTTTGTCTCTTTCTTATTAATTCTATTTTCATATAAATCTAAAAATTTTTCAGGATATTCTTGTCCACATGATGATTTCCCAAATTCAACACTTGAAAGATAATTATATTTTTCTATTGCACTAGGAAAACTTAACAATATTACAAACTCAACATATAATTCAATTATATTTCTACAAATTGGATATGTATTATCTAAAAAATTATCTTCTAACAAGGATAATGCAGATAATCCTACATTCGAGATTTTTGCATAAAAAGAATAAAAATTAATATTTTTATTGGATTCTTGTGTTAGTATTTCATTAATTCTAGTACACATAACAAACAAATCATATGGTACATGGAAATAAAGAAACCTATCGCCATAAAAGATTTGTCTTTTTCTAAAAAATGATGCTCCATATTTATTTAATTTTATTTGGTCTACAACTTCATTTACTAATTGATTTTGATATTTGATGTCATTTTGCTTTTTTATTCTTTCTTCATCAGAAACAAAAATCATATTAGATTTATGAAGCCCAACTATATGTTTACAAATCTCAAATCCTGGATTTGAAGTATTCCCAGCTACACTATTTTCCATGGTTAAAGTTAATGGATAATAATTTATCAATCCATTTACTCCCAATGTATTTGAAACTTCATGATAAATTTTTATTAAAAAATTTCCCTTAATTTCTCCTTTAAATAGTTCTCTTAAAACTTTATCAGTATTTTTGATAAATTGTTTTTGATTTTGATATTTGGAAGGATTTAATTCCATAAACACCACCTTTTATTTTGCTTTACTTATTATAGCATAAATTATCATATAATGATAATAAAATTGTTTATTCCAAATCCAACAGTCTTAAACAGTCTAAAATAGGCAGAATTTTTCATAAATATTGAGTATAGGTGTCAGTAGGTGTCAGCGAATTTTAGAATTGACATTAAATAAAAAAATACTAGCGATTTTGCTAGTATTTATATAGGATTTTGAGATATAGAGCAGAAGATAGGTATTGGCAAGGATATGTTGGTAAAATAAAAAATGGTACTCTTTTGCGCAACACTTAATTTGCTATGATGCCAGGTAGCATACTCTCTTAGTAAGCAAGAGGTCCGCAGTTCATCGAGTGTCTGCTAATAACCTCTGACCTAAAATCGATATCTCTCAATTAAATAATGAAATATGACTATTTCCATTTTTAATATTTTATATTGCGTAGATTGTTTCATAAAATTTACATCATACAAACTTTCATTTTAAAACAATTAAAATATGATAAACCTAACTTTATCTATTTAATTCTGTTCATTTCGGTCTAGAAAATCCTAGTTGATCCTACTTAATTTTTGTTCATTTAATTATCTGCAATTGTTTTATCAATGTATTAATGCTATCAGGAAAATGCCAATCATTAAGTCTTGAATCTTTTAACAAGATTGAAACTTGATTTGGATTATCAATTCTGATATATTTACTTAAGTCATTTTCATCAATATTATTAACGTTGTCAAACAGATTTATCACTTGCAACATTGCCGCCTGTCCCAAAGGCTGAACCAATAAACTTTCTACAACTTTATTGAAGTTTGTTTCTCGTATCTTCGCTAGAAAGCTGCTAAATCGACTATCTTTCAATGCTATTTTCTGAGAATTATAATTATGCTGTAATGGCTTATTAAAAAACTTGTTATAAAGATTTTTGTCAACATATCTTAAAATGAGTAAAAAACTAACTACAATAGGATAATAATAGCTGTATGGCAAGATTTGTCTATAATAATCTTTACGTTCTTTGCATATTAGATTAAGTTGTTGTACGAGAAGTTTAATTTCTCTTATTGACAAATTAACAGCTTGAAACATATCAGAAATTATTGACTTAATTTCATTATCATATTCACTTCTAAAACTCATTAACGCTTTCGCATATTCATAAGCACTTTCACATGGCAAATCAATCTCATATTGTATAAACTTTGAAAGATATCCATATGTATCAGTGTATTCGCCAAACTTATTTCTTATAGATTCTTCTAATTGTCCTTTATCCAGTGCAATCACAACAATCAAATTTGGAATATCAAACATATGATACAAACTTTCAAGAACTTTAATTTGATATTCTGGCAAACATCTATCAAGTTCATCTATTAAAAGGATAGTCTTCTTTTGCTGACAAAAATCATATAGAACCTTTTTATAACCATCTACCGCCTTTTTGTATTTATCGAATTCATCACATATATCAGTTTCTCCAAACAAAGGAGTTAAGTCCACCGCATGTGCATTAGTTAAAGTATTAGTAAATATTTTTGGAAGTGCCTTTAATACATTTTTTGCGACTTTTTTAACTCTTCCGCCTTTACTCTTTAATTTACTTATACTGTAAAGTAAAGGAATAATTGGATTTTCAAAATAATTACTCTCCCATGCGTCATAATAAACAATATTGAACTCTTTGTTCTGCTCATTTTGTTGAATTATAAAATCAAGTAATGTGCTTTTACCAGTTCCATACTTACCGTTAATAATCATTGTTAATCCATGCCCATCTTGATTGCCAAAATTTTGAAAAATTTCCATTAGGTTGTCTAATAATTCCGCTCTATCAAGTTTATCATCTTCAAGTTTCACTTTCTTCTCCTTATCTTTATTTTAATGATATTTTTTATAAATCCTCATATATTCATCATCTGAAATTGTAAATGTGCAATTGTGATATCCATAATTTGTACAGCCCCTAAATTGTACTCCAGTTTTCTTGTTTATTCTTTTCTTTAAGTACCAACCACATTTTGGACAAAGATTATTTGAAACGCATAATTCATAATGGTTTGGCAAAGAGCCTTGTTTTAAATCTCCTTTCAGCCGTGATTTTTGTCCTTCAACATTTTGCTGTGCAAGTTTAGCATGTTGAAGAGTTATCACCGTTTTTTGAACTTTTTTTACCAATGTTGCAGTCTTAAGATTTGGTTTAGCATTTTGTCTGGCAATTTGATCAACAATAGACTTTTGACTTTGATATGATTTTCTGTTCGTTTCCCAATTCTTCCATTCTTTTATATAACAAATTAGTTTGATTAAAGTATAAATTGCAAAACTTACTACCAATATTCCAACGGTCACAATCAAAATCCATAACAAAACCATCCCTACTGAAATAGCTGCTGGTCTTAAGGCCTTTGTCCATATAAGATTTAACACATCGATATTAAACCAAGAACAGATAGTACAAGCAAAAGAAAAAGCTGAAACTACTCCACAAAGAACAGTTAGTGTCAACTTAATCCAATGTCCATGTCTTCTAGTAACATATCCGCCACATATAGTCACAACTGTCATAATAATTCCAACTATATTATAAGGAGTAAAAAGCATCTTTTTAAAAACAAATTTCGTTATTGATCCAAAACCAAATATGCAAACCACTAGTACTGCTGCAATTATTATGAATAAAGTTTTCAGCCCAGTCGAAAATTTTTTGTTCATTTGTACCTCTGTTATATTATAACATATAACAAGATAATTTTGTAAATTTTTGTCAAAAATTTACAAAGATTGATCTTTTATTTTTTATTTAAAGCACTAAAACATCGTTAAACTTTTTTATTAATTAACAAAAATCATTCTACAACCTGTGACTTAATACCGCCATCGTCATTTGCAAAAATAAAAGATGTCGACACTATGAGCTCGACTGTAACATTTTGGTTTGTTCTTTCTCGAATAGTTTGTTTTTCTTTCCATGCACTCAAGATATCCACAACAATATCTGTAAGTTAAGTCATGATTTCGTCATAAGTAAAACCATCTTTGACAAGATAGTAATGCATTCCAAGTTTTTTCGCTGAGCGCAAGTCATGTTTGAAGTTGTTTCCAACGACCAAAACTTGATTTGGTTTCAAATTGTTATCTTTCATGATTTTTTTGTAAATCTTATACTTATCAAGGTTTTCTTTTTTGGAAATATTATTGCTGATGATGCCAGCAAACAAGTTGCGGTCAAACTCATTATAATCCACTGCCCTTTGCAAATCCTTTTCCTTCCAATTGGAAACTATATAGATCTTTCCCAAATCTTTAAACTTTTGAAGTTCGCTATTGCTAATATGTTTTCCGCGAATATAATTTTCATTTGTTTCAGTAAATTCCCTAAAAATTAGATATGAATTATTATTTCCCTCCACATCAAAAAGAATTTCATTGATCTGACTAGATAGCCCCTCACCATTAGGGCCACAGCCATATTTTTTAAGCAATCTTACTCTTTCTTTTTCGGACATATATGAGAAATGCTCATTGAACCATTGCAAATTCATTTCTCTGTGATTGTCTCTTTTCATATCCCAAACAAGCGTATCTCTAAAGTCAAAAATAGTGACCTTAACTTGATTAGAGATAAGATTTGGATCCTCATTAATGTTGCACAACCACTTTTTCCTTTTAAAAATAATGAAATATACAGGTAGGAAAAGAAGAGTTGGTATTGAAATGACCAAATAAGCCAATGGAACACTAACTGGAATAAACTTAACAATAAAGCATGTGGACACGAGGATTATGCTACATAAAATTTCAATAATAACAAAAATGGTGTTTTTCCCACCCAATCTGAGCATATAACTTCCCATATTCCATGAAATAAACCTAAAGAAATGAATTCCAACATAACAAGGAAGGACCGTAAACATCAAACTGAAGTATTCCTTGTTTACCCCAAGAGCAATTGGATAGATGAAAATCATACTCGCCACGAAATAGAAACACCAAATCAAAATTGAAGCCACGATTGAATACTTCGAATAGGTAAAGGCCTTATCAAATTGATTTCTTCCGAGACAACGCGTGATTTTAATTGCACTAACATTAGCAAAAGCATATAAAAACCCATTGAAAACATCAAGAACATTTTCAAGATATGAATAAGTGTTAAAAATTCCATCACTAAATCTAATTAAAATTATACTTGTTGCGTAATAACCAATTTGCCAAATAAATTCAACAGAAAGATTTGAAATCAAAATTCCCCATTGTTTTTTTGTCAAATTTATAGTCTGAAGTTTAAAAAAGTTTACAGAAATTTCTTTATTTTTCAAAAGCATTATGAAAGAAAATGTAATTGAAAAAACCGTTCCCAAAATGTATGTGATGGCAATGTAATTAAGATAATAAACACCACAAAAATAAAGGATAAGAAAACCCAAAATTGTAATGGCAAGTGGAATCATTTCACAACAAGTTGTTGTTTGAAAAACTTTAAACATTTCATTGTTTCAACAAGGTAAGAACTTGTGCAAGACAAAAAGAAGTAACCACACATGATGTAATAAAAAGTGTAACTTTCAGGACTGTATCCCATCAGAGTTTCCATGAAAAATCTAGGAAACAAAACAAGCAGTGCAGTTGCAATCAAACTGAAAATAAAGTTAATTTCAAAACCTATTTTGGCATATTTCCTCACTTTAAATTTTGAACCTATGTTCTGATTCATAAAGACAGAAATACCATTACTGATTCCGAATGCAATAATACTTGCAAAAGCATACAAAGAAAGAAAAGCATTGAGATATGTCAATTCTTCAACACCCAAAAGGTTTGCCAAAATCGAAATAATGCTATATAAAATTGCGACAACGATATACTTTAAAAGCAAAAATTTACTTTCTTTAAAAGTGGACCAGAAATATTTAAAAAAAACTTTAGTTTTTGATTGTGCTTGCTCCATTTTATTAATTATACAAGAAAATTTTTAATTTTCAAATTAAATCAAGTTGTTTTGACAATTTTATTTTTCATTTGTCTCTCAATCCAAGCCATGATAAGTCCGACAACAAATTCAATTTGTTCGTTATTCAGCGCAATGTTTTTGGGAACTTTGTACCATTTAAAAAGACAACTTCTGCAACAAGTCGCAGTGGCATGTTGGGCGATAAAAACTGGATGACCATGCATTGGTGTCTGTTTTCCATCATTTGCGATAACTTCTGGAGCCAGTCTTTTTGTAATGAAATCATATGCATGCTGCTTAATTTTTGGCAGTCCCTTATCTTGAATATAGTTAAAATCCCTTTTGCTCAACTTAAATTTTGAGCGAAATTTGGACATTGAAAGTTTATCTAAATAAAAATCATAATTCGTCATATAAAAATTATAACACTTGTCAAAATTAAAACCAATAAAAAAAGATAAGATTGAATTCTTATCTTTTTAAATTATTACACGTTGTTTAACTTTTTAACAGTTAGTGTTGCGTCACCATTTTCCAAAATGGTAATTGTTGCACCGCCCGGAGCTGTGGTTGTTGTAACAGCCAAATCAATGACATCATTGGCAGCAAGAGTAACAATAATTGAACTTGTCACGTCAACAACAAAGGTTCCACCTGTTGCGGTCTCTAATGCAGTTTGCTCAATTGTGCTGTCTGGAATTGGAGTGGTGTTGTTTCGTGCAGTAATATTGAATGTCAATTCTGCAGTCGATGTCAATGCAATATGATAATTAATTTCATAATCACCTGCTTGCTGAACAGTTATCTGATTAGTCGCAGTGGTTGTATTAAGCAAAGGCATTTCGGTGTTCAACTCAATAGGAACATAAACATTCTCTGTTGCTATTGTTGGTGTTTGAGCAGCATTGTTATACAAACCACCATAGGCATTAAGTCCCACAGCAGAAGCTCCAGTTGGACCTGTCGGACCGGTTGGTCCCGTTTCCCCTGTTGGTCCAGTCGGTCCTGTGGCACCCGTTGGTCCAGTCGCTCCAGTAGGTCCAGTAGCCCCAGTAGGACCAGTCGCTCCTGTTGCACCCGTTGGACCAGTAGGACCAGTTGGTCCGGTTGCACCTGTGTCGCCCGCATCTCCCTGCGCTCCAGTAGCACCTGTTGGGCCTGTTGGTCCAGTAACTCCTGTTGGACCCGTGATACCTTGCAATCCTTGGGCTCCTGTTGGGCCGGTCGCTCCCGTTGGTCCGGTTGGACCTGTTACACCGGTCGGTCCGGTTGGACCAGTCGCTCCAGTTCCACCCGTCGCACCAGTTGGTCCTGTTGCGCCCGTAGGTCCTGTCGCACCTCTAGGTATTGCGAAGTCCAATAAGGTTGTGGTTCCTTGATAGGTTGTTGTAACCGAGGCATCTGTTCCTGGTGTTGTGGTGGTTGTTGTTCCTGCAACAATTGTCCCACCGCCTGGAGCACCTGTGGCTCCTGTTGCACCTGTAGGTCCAGTCGCTCCGGTTGGTCCGGTTGCCCCCGTTACGCCATTCAAACCTGTTGGTCCAGTTGGCCCAGTGGGACCCGTTGGTCCTGTCGGGCCTGTCGGTCCAGTTGGGCCGGTCGCTCCAGTTCTCCCGATAGGGCCAGCAGGGCCAGTTGGACCTGTATATCTGAAAACTACATTACATCTATTGTTAAATGGATTTCTGTTTCCACAAAATAAGTTGTTATCAGGCATTTAATTTCCTCCTTAAAGTATGTTCATAATCATTATATATTTTTGCTCGCTCAAATGTTCATATAAACACACAATCATGCAGGAGAGAAACGGCATAAATAAAATCATGAAAGGAGAAAAATAAATGAAAAATTTCACAAACATTTTAGATTTGTCAACAACAAGCAAACAAACCCTTGCTCAAAACACAAGAGCAGACATAATAGGAGAACTTGATGCAATAATTCAATATGAAAACCATATAGCAAGTTCAAATGATGTGGTTGTAAATCAAACGCTCAAAGACATCGTAAATGAGGAAAAAGTACATACAGGTCAATTGTTTGGTCTTTTGTTTTACCTAGACCCAGACAGTCAAAAATATTTTGAACAAGGTCTAAATGAATTTTATAATTCCATGCCAAAGAACAATTAACCAACAATTCTGCTTGTTTCATTGTTCAATGATGATTGCGTCCTGCTCGAATTTTTTGCAAGCGAAAGATTTTTGTAACTTTCATCTTCCGTGACATCTTGACCAAACCAAGCTGGAGGAACAAATTTTTTTGCTTCCTCAGCAGTTTCAAACTCAACTTCAGCAGTGATCAACCCCTTGTTTGCACCAAAGTACAAATCCAGTTCAGCAAGTCTTCCATCTTCCAAAGGATAGTAATATCTAGTTTTTTCAACAACCTTTTTGTCCACCTTTTTGAGAAGTTTAAGAAATTCTTCTCGGGTCAATTCTTTTTCATACTCTTCTCTAACCATTCCTCTTCCATATTTTTCTGTTAAAAAGTAGTGTTGGTTGCTAACATTCCTAATTCTTATTTCTTTCTCGTTCCTTATCAAATAACCTTGAAAAATGAAGTCTTTTTTGAAGTTGTCAATGTCAGAGGGAAGCGTTTCAATCAAAAATTTTCTTTCAACTTCAAGCCCTGATTTGTATAAATTTTTATAATACTCACATCTTTCTTCAACTGCTTTAACAATTGTGCCAACACAATCATCAGTGGACAAAAGATGTTCACAATCAATTTTCAGTCCATCAATTAAACTTTTAATAATTGCGTCTTCTTGTTTCGCTCTAGTTTCATCTTGATATCTGCCTTCTTGCTTATATTCATGATTTCTTTCGATATAAAAATTCAAATTGTCAAATGTTGTATAGCAATACAAAACAAGTTTGTCAAAAATTTCATCAGGAACTCTTAAAAAATTACTGTCACTAAAGTTTCTATTATAGTGCATACTCAAAAGAAGTGGCGAATCGGTAATGATAACATTCACTTTGTCCCTAATCATATCCATGGAATAATATTGCTTGCTGAAAATATATAGTTGATTTTGCAGTCTTTTCATATTCCCTTCATAAACAACTTCTTTGGCATACTCGGTGACAAGTTCACAATTTATTCCCTTCTTCTTCAACTGTCCAAACACCAAAGCGGCAATCGTCGACTTTCCTGCTCCTGCTCCACCCAAAAGATTAACAACAATAGTCTTCATTTTTCCTCCTTTATTGCGTATTTTTTACGCATTTATTTTTATTTTAAAAAGGCAATAAGCCTTAATAAAATCAATGTCACACAAACCGATAAAGTTTTGCTGGTTTCTTTCCTGCAATTTCTTGTTCAAGTCCAGTATTTGCAATTATGTTTTGTTGCAACAAACGTTTTCTGAAATTCCTTCGGTCTATCTGTTTGTTCAAGATGCTCTCATAAGCCTTATGCAATTCCGGCAATGTAAATTGTTTAGGAAACAAGTTTTTGAGAATGTCGCTGTCAAAAATCTTTTGTCGCAAAAATTCAATTGCTCCATTCAAAATTTCTTCATGGTCATAGCCTAATGCTGGAACTCTGTCAATTTGAAACCAGTCTGCATCAACAGTTTTTGTTGTGGTTTTCAAAAAATGAACACGCTTGCAATCAATGACTCCAACATGAGCAACGGCAATCATTCTCCAAAGAGGACTTCTGTTTGGTCTAGAGAATACATCAAATCTTTGAAAGTTGATATCTTCAATGCCTGTTTTTTCTTTCAATTCTCTTTTCATTGCGGTGTCAGTATCCTCATTGTTATAACACGCACCGCCAATCAAAATCCACTTGTCCTTGTATGGTTGATTTTTTCGTTTAATCAAAAAGACCTTAAATTTTCCATCTTCAACAGTGAACAACGCAAGCACAACATGGATACCCTGATTTTGATATAATGGATTGGTTATGTTCATATTTCTCCTCCATACATCATTATTATATGCGTAAAAAATACACAAGTCAAGTAATTTCTTAAAAAAACTTAAAAATTATAAAAATTTAATTTAAACAAACAATAACATCATGAAAATTGCACTTATGTTGTTCATCTTTCTTTCACTTTTTGGAAGAACCATGAATATAACAAACAATATGAAAGAGAAAGAATTAATTTTCACAACAACAGCAACGCTGTATGCTCCTGAAATAACCAACACAATCAGCATTTACGGAAACAAGATGTCAAATTCTCCGTTTATACAAAACATTGAAATCAGAGTTTTTGACAATGACAACAATTTACTCTATTCTTTTGTTCCCACAATAAATTACGGCTATTCCCCAAAGCTTACACCTCTCGATTTCATAGGGAATGGTTTGCAACAAATTTTCTATTCTGCTGACTCTGGTGGCAGTGGTGGTTATGGATTCTATTATGTTTATGAGTTGTCCGACACTGGTTACAAAACTTTGTTTGATTTTGAAGAGTTCTCACAAAACAACCAATATTCTGGAACATTTCTAGATAATTATAGAGCTGAAATCAAAACAAACACAACCACCTATCTTCTTGATGTTTCAAATATGGACGAATTTTATAAAGACAAAATATACAACAAAGACGGAACGGTAAAAGAGCCAAACATTGATATTGGGCTTGTAAACACAGTTTTCCCGGTCTTCAACTCCACTCAAAACATCTGGTTTTTGCAAATATATCAAAAGGCCACAGCTGTGGCACAAGTGAATGTTCTTGGATATGTTGTAAATGAATTGCAATACGAAAACAACCAGTTCACTCCATTTCTTCAATTTTTCGCAATATTTCAATAATTGCACATATGTACAAAAAAAAGACTAGGATTAACTAGTCTTTTTTGCTTTCAACATTTTCAGATTTTTCAACTTTCTTTGAAGTTTTTTCTTTTTCATTTGCTTCTTTTTCTTCTTTAGGAACAATTCTCTTGAGATCAATTCTTCCTTTCTCGTCAATTTTGATAACTTCAACTTCAACATTGTCACCAATCTTGACAACATCTTCAACTTTGTCAACTCTCTTGTTTGAAAGCTTTGAAATGTGAATCATTCCTTCCTTTCCACCGCCCAAATCAACAAAAGCGCCAAAATTCATGATGCGAACAACTTTTCCGTCATAAACATCACCAACTTCAACATCTTCTGTGATTGAAAGAATGATTTTCTTAGCTTTTTCATTCATGTCACTGTCAACAGATGCGATGAAAACAGTCCCGTCATCTTCAATATCAATCTTAACACCAGTTTCGTCAATGATTTTGTTGATTGTTTTTCCGCCAGAACCAATGACATCTTTAATCTTATCTGGGTCAATAGTGAATGTGATAATTTTTGGAGCATATTTAGAAATTTCTGCTCTTGGCTTATCAATGCAAGCAAGCATCTTTTCCATAATTTGCATTCTTCCAATCTTTGCTCTTTCCAAAGCCTCAGTCAAAATTGCCTTGTCAATTCCTTTAATTTTGATATCCATTTGGATTGCAGTGATACCCTTAGCAGTTCCAGTAACCTTAAAGTCCATGTCACCCAAGAAATCTTCAAGCCCTTGAATGTCAGAAAGAACGGCAACTTTTCTGCTGTTTTCGTCTTTAATAAGTCCCATAGCAATTCCAGAAACAGGTGCAGAAATAGGCACACCACCATCCATCAAAGCAAGTGTAGAACCACAAGTTGAAGCCATTGAAGAAGATCCATTTGAAGAGAGAACTTCGCTGACAATTCTGAGAGCATAAGGGAAAACATCTTCTTTTGGAACAACTGGTTCCAATGCTCTTTCAGCCAAAGCACCGTGACCAATTTCTCTACGACCTGTGCTCTTAATCATCTTAGCTTCGCCTGTTGCATATGGTGGCATATTGTAGTGATGAACATAACGATTAACTTCTTCATCATCAAGTCCTTCAAGTTTCTGAACATCACTAACAGTTCCAAGTGTCAAACAAGACAAAACTTGAGTTTCTCCTCTTGTGAACACTGCAGAACCATGAACTCTTGGAAGAACACCAACTTCGCACCAAATTGGACGAATTTCTTCCAATTTTCTTCCATCTGGACGAACACCTTTTTCCAAAATATGTGCTCTAACCTTTTCTTTCTTAATTTTGTAGAGAACATCTCCAATTTCTCTTTCTTTTTCTGGGAATATTTCAGCAAAGTGAGCAAGAATATCAGCCTTAACTTCTTCTTCTCTTGCTTCTCTTTCGCTTCTTACAAAGGTATCCAAAACATAGTCATATTTTTCATCAGCATATTCTCTGACAGCCTTGTCAATTTCTTCAGGAACAGCATAATAAGAAATTTTTGGATTTACAGGTTTTCCAATCTCTTCCTTGATTTTCTTGAGTTCATGAACAATCTTTTTGATTTCTTCGTGAGCAAACATAATGGCGTCAAGCATAACACTTTCTGACACTTCATTTGCTCCTGCTTCAACCATTAAAACAGCTTCTTCAGTTCCGCTGACAGTCAAAGCCAAATCACTTTTTTCTCTTTGTTCTTGGTCTGGGTTGATGACAAATTCCCCGTCCACCAATCCAACCTGAACAGAACCAGTAGGTCCAAGGAAAGGAATGTCAGAGATTGCAAGTGCAAAAGAAGAACCAAGCATAGCAAGAGGTTCTGGACTGACATCTGGGTCAATTGAAAGAGCGGTTGCAACAACAACCACATCATTAAAGAAACCTTTTGGGAAAAGAGGTCTAAGTGGTCTGTCAATAAGTCTTGAAACCAAAATAGCCTTGTCACTTGGACGACCTTCTCTTTTCTTGAATCCGCCAGGAATTTTTCCAATTGAATACATCTTTTCTTGATATTCAACAGAGAGAGGGAAGAAGTCAATTCCAGGCTTTGGTTCTTCACTCATTGTCACATTAACCATGACAACAGTGTCACCGCTTCTAACAACACAAGAGCCATTAGATTGACCGCACCACTTGCCAGTTTCAAAGGAAATATCTTTGCCTGCGACATTAATAACATACTTTTTATATTCCATAACACACTCCAAAATAATAAGTTAAAAAATTGAAAAAGAGGGAAGCAAAAAAACACCTCCCCCAAAAATTATTTAATTTCTCTAATGTTAAGTTCTTTGATAAGCTTTCTGTAAGCTTCAATATCTCTGTCCTTAAGATATTGCAAGAAACCTTTTCTCTTTCCAACCATCATCAAAAGACCTCTTCTTGAGTGATTGTCTTTTTTGTTGGTTTTCAAGTGTTCTGTCAAGTGGTTGATTCTTTCAGTCAAAAGAGCAATTTGAACTTGAACAGATCCGGTATCATTTTCAGATTGTTTAAACTGAGAAATGATTTCGCTTTTTCTTTGTTTATCCATGATTTCCCTCCATAAAAATTTTAACCGCTTAAACAGAGTAACGGGTCGAAGGTGTCCCAGAAACTATGCTTAAGTTTATCGACAAAGCAAGTATATCACATCACACCAAAAAAGTAAAGAATTTTTACAAAATTTGTTAAAATCAAATTGTTAAATTCTGCTACCATTGCCCATAGTAAGTGCCAAACGAACTCCATGAACACTGTCAAGCCATGTAGATTTTGTAACGCCTGCTTTTGTAATAATTTGTCCGTTACCTAATCCAGCCCCCAGGTTTCTTGTCCAATAGTTCACTTTGTCATCTGTTCCACAACC
The DNA here is from genome assembly GCA_905195085.1 of uncultured Christensenella sp. Lineage (GTDB taxonomy): Bacteria > Bacillota > Clostridia > Christensenellales > UBA1242 > Caccovivens. The sequence continues at coordinate 13 of CAJJUK010000029.1, read as the reverse complement.
AAGCAAAAAACAC
>CAJJUK010000028.1 GCA_905195085.1 uncultured Christensenella sp. | reverse complement strand
ACGGATGCATCATTTTCACGAGAGGATCATCCAATGAATTTCGCTCGGATGAAGAATTGGCGGATGAAATGATAGAAAACATTAAAATTGTTTCTTCCAAAAAGAACTCAAAAGGCGGAAGTATTGTTTCTTCTACAAGATCACCAGGGTTTACATATATTGAGTTTGATGTTAAAAACCAAAGAAACAAAAAGAGAATAAATGTTACTTATTTTTCAAATAACCAAATAGAACAAATCTTGGATATTTTGATAAATAAAGTTAAAGAAAAAAGCAATAATTTTAATATAGATCTAAAAAGTCTTATAAATAAAAAATAGCGAAATTATTTCGCTATTTTTTATGGCAATCTCTCTTTCCAAGCATCTTCTATATGCTTTTCTTTTTCTTTGTCAGTTCTCCACATTCCTTGTGACAAACGAATGTTTCCTGGAGTGATTCGTCCACGATTTTCTTTTTTTACCTTATCATCAAATATGGGTTGTTTTTCAAAAATGTCATTAAACAAAACATCTTCAAATTCGGGTTTCTTTTTTGATTTGTCGTCCATAAAAAGTTCCTTAATTACATTTCTGTGATAAGTTTGATGAAGTTTGTCACATCTTTGAATTGGCGATAAACTGAAGCAAAGCGAACATAGGCAATTTCGTCCACAGCTTTCAATTTTTCCATTATCATTTCGCCAATCTCTTGAGAAGAGATTTCTTGTTTCAATGAGTTTTGAATTTGTTTTTCAATATCTTCTGCCATTTGGTCGATTTGAGAAATGGAAACAGGTCTTTTTTCGCAGGCCTTAATCATTCCGCATTTGATTTTTTCAATATTGAAAGGTTGGCGACTTCCGTCTTTTTTAACGACCAAAATTGGTACAGTTTCAACTGTTTCGTATGTAGTGAATCTTCTTCCACAACCGAGACATTCTCTTCTTCTTCTGATGGAATTTGATTCGTCAGTGCTTCTAGAGTCCAAAACTTTGCTTTCTTCACAACCACAATAAATACATTTCATGTTGTTTCTCCTTTAACTATGAATAGTATAACACAATATTTTGTATTAAGACAAACATTTTTACACAATTCATAGTAAATTTGTCCGCATTATTTTGAATAAGTGAAAAGGCAAGTCCATAACTTACTATATGACAACTTTAAATCAAGCAAAGAAAATGAAATTATACAAAATTGTCGGTTTTTCTTCCGAAAATGATGTGGTTCTGAGACGCTTTATGGAACTTGGTTTCACTGTTGGAGAAAGGGTCAAAATCGTGGCAACTTCACTTCAAAAAAAAGTCTTTTTGATTGAACTTAGGGGATATCTGCTCAGTGTCCGTGCTGGGCTTCTGAGCAGAATTAAGGTTCTTGAAATTTAACTTTTTAAGGTCGTTAGGGTTGGTGTTTGATGAAAGAAATTTTATTGGTCGGGAATCCGAATGCTGGAAAAACCACTTTGTTTAACAGTTTGACGCATTCGAACGAACACGTTGGAAACTGGCATGGTGTTACGGTTGAAAACAAGGAAAAATCTTTTGTTTATGGTGGAGAAGAGTATGCGTTGATTGATACGCCGGGGATCTATTCTCTTTGTCCACTTTCTTTTGAAGAACAGGTTTCAGTCAAGACAATTTTTGAAAGCACAAATAAAAAGATTATCAACATTTGCGACCAAAACAATTTGCAAAGAAATCTCTATTTGACACTTTGTCTTTTGGAAAAAGGTTGTGATGTTGTGGTTGCTGTGAATGAGATTGACAAACGGCCAATTTTCAAAATTGACTATGACAAACTGGGGAAAATGCTTGGTGTTGATGTCGTTGGAATCAATGCCGAGAAGAAGATTAATGTTGAAAAACTCAAAGAGTGTGCCTCAAAAGAAAGTGTGCGCAAAGCGAAACCTCCATACATTAAAAACCTGAAATTTGATGGGAATATTTTGCCTGCAAAAAAGGATTGCACAGAAGAGTATATGCTCATCAAAGCATACGAGAAAGATGAGAAGTTTTTTCAAGATGTTGGAGAAGTTGATGTTGAAAAAATTTTTCAAAGTGTTCCCAAAAACAGTTTGGAAATCATAAGTGGGCTCAGATATGCCTACATTGACGAAATCATCAAGGCTTGCACTGTCAGAACAAATCAGGTTTATGGCAAAAGCAAGTTGGACAAGTTTGTTTTGAACAAATGGTTGGCTTTTCCAATCTTCCTTTTGATTCTGTCTGCCATTTTCTATTTGACATTCTTTTCACTGGGAGCATTTTTATCAGATTGTCTTGGAAGTCTTTTGGAAGTCTTGACCACGCCAATCTTGAACTTGATTGAAAATTCATTTGGACAGTCATGGATTTATGATCTGTTTAATGTCGCCATTTTTGGTGGTGTCGGAACTGTCCTTTCTTTCCTGCCACAAGTTGTTCTTTTGTTTTTCTTTTTATCCATTTTGGAAGACAGTGGCTATATGTCCCGAATTGCCTTCATTTTTGAAGACATTTTGGGGAAGATTGGTCTTTCTGGGAAAAGTGTTTATACACTTCTTATGGGGTTTGGGTGCTCGACCACTGCAATTATGACCTCTCGAAATATGGACGACAAGAATGCAAAGATAAAGACAGCCATTCTTTGCCCATACATGAGTTGTTCGGCAAAAATTCCAATCTACACAGTCATTGGAGGAGCATTTTTTGGTGCAAGCAATTTGCTTTGCATAATTGGACTTTATCTTTTGGGAGTTGTGGTGGCAATCACCATTTCAAAAATTCTTGATGTCACTGTTTTGAAAAGTCAAAAACAGACTTTCATTTTGGAATTTCCGCCTTACAGGGTTTCTTCTTTGAAAAGAGTTGGGAACATTTTGTGGAAGAATGTCAAAACGTTTCTCATCAAAGTTGGCTCGGTTATGATTTCCATGAACATTGTCATCTGGCTTTTGTCATCTTTTAGTTTTTCTTTCTCTTATGTTGCATCTGAAGGTGGGCAGAGTATGTTGGAAAGTTTTGGAAAGTTTCTTGCACCGATTTTTGCACCACTTGGGTTTGACAACTGGGCGATTGTGGCTTCACTTCTTGCTGGTCTTGTTGCAAAAGAAGTTGTTGTGTCGTCAATTGCCATGTTCAACGGAATTGATGCAGGGGCAACAAAACTTATTTCGCAGTCCATTCTGCTTTCAACAAGTGTGGTCTATTTCTCTTCAAAGGCAAGTGTGATTTCCTTCCTTGTGTTCTGTTTGCTCTACACACCTTGCATAGCTTCAATTTCAATGCTTCTGCAAGAAATTGGCGGAAAATGGACTTGCATAAGCATTGCAATTCAACTTCTGACTGCATACATTGTGGCTTTTGTCATTTACAACATCAGTTTTGCTTTTGAAGTTTTTGGATTTATGAAACCATTCATTGTTTTGATTTCGCTTTTTGTGATTATTTTTGCGGTGATAATGATTGTCAAGAAGTTTAAGAAAAAACAACTTTGCGCTCATTGTGAAAGTTGCAATCTGGATTGTAAAAAGAGAAAATAGGCAACTGAAAATTTTTGTTAAAATTCGCTCTGAAAAAGAATGGAAACATTTGCTTATATTTTGTTTTTATGATATATTTTTTATATGATTAAACCGATTGTCGCAATCGTTGGAAGAGCAAATGTTGGGAAATCAACATTTTTCAATAAGATTTGTGGAAAAAGAATAAGCATTGTTGATGATGTTGCGGGTGTCACTCGTGACAGGCTTTATGCTGACGCAAATTGGTGCGGCAGAGATTTTACGATTGTTGACACGGGTGGTGTGGAGCTTGCCAGTGAAGATGTTTTTCAAAAAGAAATCATCGAACAAGTCATGCTTGCAATTGAAAATGCAACCGTAATCATTTTTCTCGTTGACGGAAAAACAGGGATCACTCAGTCCGATGAAGATGTTGCAAAACTTTTGAGAAAACAAAAAGTCCCAGTTGTTTTGGTTGTCAACAAACTTGACACCTTTGATCTGTCGGCAACCTATGAATTTTATGGACTTGGACTTGGCGACCCAATGCCGATTTCTTGTGCACAAAGCAAGGGCATTGGTGATGTGCTTGACAAAGTTGTGTCATATTTTCCTGAAGACGACGGAATTGAAGAGAACAAGGGCATCAAAATCACTCTTGTTGGGCGTCCAAATGTTGGAAAAAGTTCAATCATAAACAGATTGCTTGGAAAGAAAAGAGTTGTTGTGAGTGACATTGAGGGAACAACAAGGGATTCGGTGACCATTCCATTCAGATGCAACAAGAAAGATTATTTCCTTGTTGACACTGCTGGACTTCGCAGACAGCGTTCTGTCGAAAAACAGTCAGTTGAGGGCTATTCTGCTCTTCGCAGTATGTCCGCAATTGAAATGAGTGATGTTGTGCTGGTTGTTTTTGATGCGACAAAAGAATTGTCAGAGCAAGATGTCAGAATCGCTGGTTTCGTTCATGAAGCAAAAAAGCCAAACATTATCGTTGTCAATAAGTGGGACGAAAGAACAATGACGAAGGACGAATATACAAAACTTTTGCAAAGCAAACTGTCATTCATGTCATATTTTAAAGTTTTGTTTGTTTCGGCACTCACAGGAAAAGGATTGTCAGAAATCATGACAACGGTTGATGAAGTTTATGAAAACTCTTCAAGAAGAATTTCAACGGGAATTTTGAATGATATTTTGCATGATGCAATTCTGAATTTTGAACCACCTTCAAAAAATGGAAAGAAGTGCAAAATTTTGTTTGTAACTCAGCCAAGCACAAATCCTCCAAAGTTTGTGTTTTTCTGCACACAACCGCAGTTTATCAATTTTTCGTATGAGAGATATTTGGAAAATCGTTTGAGAGAAAAAGTTGATTTTTCCGGAACGCCTATTGAATTGGTGTTTAAGGGAAAGGAGGAAGAATGATAGTTTATTTATATTTGGCGATTGCACTTGTTGTGGGATATTTGATTGGAAACATCAATTTTGCAAGAATATTTTCTTGGATGTTTGCAAAGAAAGACATAACAACTATTGGAAGCAAAAATCCGGGGACAATGAATATGCTCAGAACACGTGGCTTTGGCGAGGCACTTTTGACACTCATCATGGAAGCAATCAAATCTGGTGGACCTGCAATTGCGTGCTATTTCTTGTTTGAGCATTACTTTGTTGGCTTTGGCAATTTGGCATACTTTTTGGCCGCTTTCGGTGCAATTTTGGGACATTGCTTCCCAGTATTTTACAAATTTAAAGGTGGAAAGGGCGTTGCGTGCACGTTTGGTATGTTTGTTTTCCACCCAGACTTATGGTGGGTTTCATTGATTATGTTTGCACTTTGTTTCATCTTGTTCTTCTTCATTGATTATCCATTCGTGATTTCTTTGACATTCATTTTGACCCTTTCAATCTATGCAACTTGTCTTTTTGCAATTGAGCAAGTTATGTGGTTCATTCCTTTGATTGTCATCATTTGGCTCAACTTTGTGCTTATTGTCATCTTGCATAGGGGAAACATCAAGCGTTTGCTCTCTGGAACGGAAAACAAAGTTCATTTCAGGGACAAGGTTTTCAAAAAGCATAAAAAAGAAGAAAAAACTGAACAGGTTCAAGAACCCGCTCAAGAAAGTGCTGTTGACAGCGAAAAAACTGAAACGGACGAAACAACAAAAGAGGGAGAAGATGACAAGAGAACAACTGTTTGATTATGTCAAAGAAGATTTTGGCATTGAGCCTGACTTTCCTTTTGATAAGGACTTTAAGACTGCTATTTTGCGTCACAAAGGAAACAAAAAATGGTTTGGAGCAGTTTTGCCAGTTGAGAAAAACAAAATCACTGGAAATGAAAGCAGAATTGTCGATGTTTTGGATTTGAAATGCGACCCAATGCTCAGGCAACCGCTTTTGCAAAACAAGGGGGTTTATGTTGCATACCACATGAACAAAGTCCATTGGATTTCTGTGATTTTGGAAGAGGTAAGTTTGGATGAGGTTGTTCCACTTGTTGAAATGAGTTATGATTTGATTAAAAACAAAACAAAAAGCAAGAAATAAATTCTTGCTTTTTTAATCTTCTAATCCCAGCAAATAATCAGTTGATACATGAAAAAATTTGGCAAGTGTTATCAAATTTTCACCATTAACATCCGTTTGATTATTTTCATATCTGCATAATGTTGCACGACTAATCTTTGTCAGTTGACTTAGTTTTTCAAATGACAAATTTTGCTCAGTTCGTAATTCTTTCAATCTTGACGAAAATTCTTTATTCATATTTATTATTTTATCTTTTGTTCTTGACAATATGTTTGGCATCTCAAAATTGAGACGGTATAATTGATAAAAAGGAGTAGATATGAATATCAATGTTAATGTTAATTTAATAAAAAGGTTTATGGAATTAAAAAATTTGTCAAAACTTGAATTTGCCACAGGTTGCGGATTTTCATTGTCTACGCTTTATAACATATTAAAAAACAAACATAATTTTAGAATATCAAACATCGCCTCTATGGCTAAATTTATGAATGTTGATGTAAATGCACTGATACTTATCAAGTGAATGTTCTATTTGTTTTTTTATCTTCATAAATTATTCTAACTTGGAGGTTTAAATGGAAAAGTATCAAATTTATGAAGACATAAAAACTCGCACCAATGGTGATATATATGTCGGCGTGGTTGGACCTGTTAGGGTGGGAAAATCAACCTTTATTTCTGAATTTATGAAAAAACTTGTCATTCCAAACATTGAAAACAAAAATGTCAGAGACAGAGCAATTGATGAACTTCCTCAAAGTGCTGACGGAAAAACTGTTATGACAACTCAACCAAAATTTGTCCCAAACGAAGCAGTCAAAATCTCAGTTGCTGACAAAATCAACTTGAAAGTCAGAATGATTGATTGTGTGGGTTATTTGGTTAGTGGTGCAATGGGTGCAACAGAAAATGACAAGCCAAGACTTGTCAAAACACCTTGGTCAGACGAAGAAATGCCTTTTGAACAGGCAGCAGAAATCGGCACAAAAAAGGTCATTGAAGAACATTCCACAATTGGCATTGTGGTCACAACTGACGGCTCTGTGACTGACATTGGAAGAGCAAACTATATCTCCGCTGAAGAGCGTGTTGTCAGCGAAATGAAGGCTTGTGGAAAACCATTTGTCATTGTTCTCAACTGCAAAAATCCAAACAATGCTGAGAGCAAAAAGTTGGCTCAAAATTTAAGCGAAAAATACCAAGCTCAAGTTGTGGCGATGAATGTTGCGGAAATGAAAGAGCAAGATGTTGACAAAATTTTTGAAAAGGTTTTGTTGGAATTTCCTGTTAAGTGCATTAAAGTCAAAATGCCAAAATGGATTCAAGCACTTTCTTTTGCAAATCCAATCATCTCTGAAATCGTTTCTGAAGTTAAGAAATTTGCACAAGATGTCAGAAAAATTGGTGACGCGAACAAAGAAAGTGTGGTTTTCACAGAGAGTGAAAGCTTTGACCCAATAACTTTCTCTAACATTGAAATGGGCGAAGGTATAATCAAATTCAACGTCATTCCAAAAGAAAATCTCTTCTATAGAGTGCTTTCTGATGAATGTGGTTTTGCAATCAATGATGACTATGAACTTGTTTCATACATCAAAAACTTGGCTGTGGCAAAGGTGGAATATGACAAACTCAAAGATGCACTTGAAGAAGTGGAACAAACAGGTTATGGCATTGTTGTTCCTGGAAAACAAGAATACACTTTGCAACAACCAGAAGTTGTCAAACAAGGAAACAAGTTTGGTGTCAAAATCAAAGCATCTGCTCCAAGTTTGCATATCATCAAAGTTGATGTTGAAACGGAAGTTACGCCTCTTGTTGGAACAGAGACTCAAAGTCAAGATTTGGTGGACTATCTGACAGAAAGATTTGAAAGCGATCCAGAAGGAATTTGGGAAACAAACCTTCTCGGAAAAAGTCTTTATTCCTTGATTGATGACAACATAAGTTCGAAAATTGTCATGATGCCAGCAGATGCCCAAAGAAAGATGAAGAAAACACTTGGAAGAATCATCAATGAAGGAAAAGGTGGGGTGCTTTGTATTTTGCTTTAAAATTTTGATGCAAGTTGCTAAGTTTGGTTGACTTGGCAACTTTTTCTTTGATAAAATATTAGTATCAAAAAAGGAGGGTAAAATGGCAAAAAAATCTAGCAAATCAAACATGAGAGCATTGTGGGATTTTGTCACACTTGTTTTGGCTGGACTTCTTCTTGGTTTTATGGCACTTCCACAATTGTCTATGCTTGTGGTGGGAGAAACATTATACAGTGCATCAGGTTATGATTTAATCAGTTTTGAAGACGGAGCAAACACAGGGCTTTCAGTTGTGTTGTTGTTGCTTGTTATCTTTGCAGCACTTTTGGCTTTGTTTGCAATTTTGAAACTTTTGGCAGATTTGGGTGTTGTTAAAAGTTCTGGTTTCAACAAATTTGCAACATTTGGGCTTTTGTTGTCAGCAATTGCAGTGGCAGTTTTAGTGATTGTAAATTGCATTGTTACTGGAACATACTGTGACGGAAAAGCAGATCCAATAACTGAAAAAGTCAGTGGCCGTGTGGCAAATTGGGCGACACTTATTGTCAATGCTGTGATTGGTGTTGGCTCTTTGGCAACAAGTGCTGTGGCAATGAAGAAATAGTCACAATAGGCAGAGTAAAAAAAAGACATGATCACATGTCTTTTTTTGTTTGAATATTTGTTATTTTGTTGAAAAATAATATTTTGTTGTGATAATATGTATTTATTAAAAGTAGGGCGTTATGAAGAAGAATTTGCTGTGGATTTCAATTGTCTCCACATTGATTGCAGTTGTGAATTTGATTGTTTACACCATTTTGGGTTGTTTAGATATTGTTGAAATGAGATATCTTTCTTATTTGTTTATTCTCGGATATTTGGTTTGTGCGTGGATACCTTTTTTGTTAAATCTGATTTTTAAGACAAAGTTTGGTCTTGCTGTTGTTATAAGTTATCAAATATTTTTAATCCTTTCTCTTTTGGTCGGTTCTTTATGGCAAGTTTACAAACTATGGACTCCATTTGATAAGATTGTTCACTTTGGAAGTGGAGTTATGATTGCTCTTTTGGCGTATGCTCTTTTCAAAGAAAGCAAAAATAACAAAATATCGTTGTTTTGGCTCTTTATGTTGACGTTTTCAATTGCAATGATGTGTGGCGGAGTTTGGGAGATTTGGGAATTCACAACGGATATCTTATTCCATAATGATGCACAAATCACAGAAGATTTGATTGGGCGTATGGCAATTATGGACACGATGTATGACATCATTTGTGACTTTGTTGGTGGGCTTATTGGTGCAACAATTTCTGTTCTTTTGGAATGGAAGAAAAGAAAAACCAAAGAAGATCCTGCGGAAAATTTACCAAAGATTGATTCGGTTCAAAATGATGAGAATGCGTAAAAATAATCAATTTAGAGCATATTAATTTCATGTATTTCAACTATCATGCAAAAATTCAAAGATTGATTAAAGAAAAGCGTGCAGTTTATTATGAGTATTTAGAGTCCTATCACAACATTTCACCATGTTTGCTTATTCATTTTGATGATGGTGCTTCCTATCCGATAAGAAAACATAAATTTGATGAATATGAGTTTCTGCTAGCTATATTTGATATTCCAAGAAAAAATTGAAGAATTTGTTGATTTTGTTTGCAAATTCTTTTTTATTTTGATATAATCTTAATGAAAATGATTTTCAATAAGAAAAACATTTTCTAAAAAGGAGAAAAATTATGGAAATGGAATACAACAGAATGCCATTGATTGGCGATAAAGCACCAAGTTTTACAGCAAACACAACACAGGGGACAATCAATTTTCCTGAAGATTACAAAGGGAAATGGGTGATTCTTTTCTCTCACCCTGCAGACTTCACGCCTGTTTGCACAACAGAATTCATGACATTTGGTTCAATGGCGGAAGAATTTAAGGCATTGAACACTGAACTTGTTGGACTTTCGGTTGATTCAATTTATTCACATATTGCTTGGCTTAGAAAAATTCAAGAACTTGAATGGAATGGAAAGAAGAATATTGAAGTAAAATTTCCATTGATTGAAGATATCAGAATGGAAGTTGCAAACAAATATGGAATGATTCAACCAGGTCAGTCAAACACTCAAGCTGTTAGAGCAGTTTTTGTTATTGATCCAAAGGGAATCATCAGAACAATTCTCTATTATCCACTTTCAACTGGAAGAAACTTTGATGAAATTAAGAGAATTATCATCGCACTTCAAAAAGCTGATGCAGATGATGTTGCAACTCCTGCTGATTGGAGACCAGGACAAGATGTCATTGTTCCAACTGCTGGTTCTTGCGGAACGGCAAAAGAAAGAGTGGAAAACCAAACAGAAGACCAATATTGTTTAGATTGGTTTATGTGTTTCAGAAGAGAAAAGAAAAACAAATAAGAGGATGTTTTAAATGACAAACCATCGTAAAACAAAGCAAAAAGAATATGTGCTTAACAATTTGTTAAACCGCTTTGATCACCCCACCGTTTCTCAAATTTATGCTGATGCATTGAATGAGGGCATGAAAATTGGGGAGGTGAGCATTTATCGAATCTTAAACAATTTGGTTGAAGAAGGCAAAATTTGCAAAATAGTTACAAAGGATAATGTGGCACACTTTGACTATGTCAGAGAAAATCACTTTCATTTGGTTTGCAATGTTTGCAACAAAATCATTGACAAACCCATAACAGAAGAATTTGACAAAAGTTTTTCAAACATGGTCAAGGGGTTTAACATTTTGAAGCAAGATGTAAATTTTTACGGAATTTGTGAAGAATGTGCAAAAAAAAGAACAAGTGATTAAACTTGTTCTTTTTTTGTTAAAAACATTCTGGATAGTCAATTTTTAATTGATCAACTCTCTCATATAAGTCATCAAAACGGAAAATTTTCAGGCTTTTATGAACTTTCTCACGTTGCCATTGTTTGATGTTGTAAATATGCATACCAAAAGGCAAGAAGAAAACAATTCCTTTGCAAAAATGTTTAACAACTGTATCTTCTTTGATTTTTCTTTGTTCATTGAATTTGAAAGGGAGATATTTCTTTTTGCCATATTTGTTCAAAGCGGTTTGGTCAGGCATAAGCATTTTTGTTTTGTTGACTTTCCTGCGACATTTAACAAACAAACCATTTTCTTTGATTTGTTTGAGATTCATTGTCATGACACCTGAGTTGCAGTAATGTCTGTTGATCCAAAACCTACCCATGTAGTCTTTTGTTGCGCCAAAATCATATCCTTCAATGTCGACATCATCAAGTTGTTTGATGTCCGAAACACACATGGTGTCAATGTCCATATAAATCATTTTGTCAGGCATGTTTGGAACCAAATCCAAAAGCAGACGCAAAGTGGCATAAGGAGTGTATCCATTATGATGATTCTTTCCATCTCTCAATTCTTGGATATATTCTTTTGTAACATCAATTTTAACAACTTGGCTGTTAGGATTTTTTTCTTTAACAATTTTGTCTAGAAGTGCAATTTGTTCGTCTGAAAAAGGCAAAAAATTTGGATTTTCATCGTGTAAATCCATTGTTAAAATGTGAACCTTTAATTCTTCTTGAGTGACTCTTGCAAGCGAGAGCACTGCCAAGAGCAAACCCTCAAAAATTTTTTTGTTTCCACTATAACAAACATTAATCATAAAAAACTCCGATTTATTAAAATATATCACATAATTAATTTTTTAACAAATGTTTTCGTGTTAGAACGATAATAATTTTAAAATATTATTCGTTGGGAGGAAATAAAATCGACAATTCTAAAACTGTCGATTTTAACAAATAGTCCGAGAGAACTATTAAATTTAGAAATAAGGAGATATTTTGTGGGAAAGATTGCCCATACAGGAGCCCAAATGACTTATAAAGGTTCCTATAAGTCATCAACTTTTATATACAAAATATAAAAAATAAAAAAAGTTTTTAACAATAAAATTCAAATTGCAAAAAATTTTTGACATCAATATTAAATTGGTGACCCCACCGGGACTCGAACCCAGAACAATCCCTTAGGAGGGGACCGTAATATCCTGTTTTACTATGAGGTCATGTGCTACTTTCAAAGTTTAACATATTTTTGTTGGTAAATGCAAGAATTTGAGATTTCTATTTTTAATCTTTTTAATTAATGAAATCTTTCAAAATCATTTTTTCCTTTGTATAGTTGTGTGTTATAATTTTCAAAATAAATTACTAAGGAGAAACTAATGAAAGATATTTTTTGCTGGCAACACATAGTTTACCTTTTGATTTCTGTTGCTTTTGTCATTGGAATGATTTTTTTGGTTAGATTTTTATGCAGAAACAATGTTAAGAACAAGAAGTATTATGTTTTTGCGTTTGCGATTGTTACTTTGATAATTATGCTTGTAAACAAGTTTGCAATTTGGGATAAATACGACAACAACTGGAAAGTTTTTGTTCCAGGAAGTTTTTGTAGTACGCTTGCAATTTATGGCCCATTGGTTATGTTGTTGGCGAAACCAAACTCAAGAGTATTTAATTTTGCAATTTTTGCACAGGCGTTGGGTGGATTACTTACGATGGTTTATCCAGAGTTTATGCTTGGCAAAGACAATTTCTTTGACCTTGTTGATTTCACAGGGTTGTTGTTCCACACAATGATGTTTTTGAATTTTGTCTTTGTGTTGGGAATAGGTTATTTCAAACCAAGCATGAAGAATTGGTCTTCGTTTGTTTGGGGATTGATTGCTATGGTTCCTTTTATTTTGTTTACAACACAGGTCTTTGGAGTTGCAGAGGATATGTATTTGACAAGACCGGCAATTGAGGGGACAATGCTATATTGGTGGGTTATAGGCATACTTGCAATTATCCTTTATACAATATTTATATTAATCTATGAGCAATTCGCTTATAAGAAAGAAGAGAGATTTGTGTACATATCTTATCATAAATTGAAAGAAAAATTTAGCAAAAAGAAAAAAGAAGATAAGCAAGAAAGTATTGATGAATAGTCAATACTTTTTTTGTGTCTGAAACAAGGGACAATCTGAGAAATGTGTATGAAATTTTAACCAATAATCTCTTTTGTGAATAGAAAAATCATAGGAGATTTTATGTGGATTGATAATTCTTTTAATAGCTTAATAAATGAGTTTAAAGCAAACAGCACAGACAAACTTTTTTCAAACATGAAAAATCGCTTTTTGACAAAAGTACCAATTCCAATTCAAGATTCTTTAAGTGCTTATTGGGATAAATATCCATATTGGGGACGGCTGTCGTTTAAAGATAATGATTTTGAAATTTTACATAATAAGGCGATGGTGTTTAAAGAAAATGCTGAAGATTTTGAATGGTTTTACAACAGGTTGGAGGATTGCCGCTCCAAGTTTGCTTTGTATGCGATTCTTAGCAATTTTTATAATTTTGATTTTGTAAATTTGAAAAAAGCTATTGAACCGGTCTATTCGCAGTATTTTGACTTAGATATTTTGCCAAATCTGAATGAAGAAACTTTTGTTGATGTTGGGGCTTATTATGGTGAAACAGCAATAGATTTTATTCGATGTTTTGGCCGTGATTGTTATAAGAAAATTTATTGCTATGAGATAACTCCATCTGTAATTGAAAAAATGAAAGAAAATTTGAAAAGTTATCCCAACATTGAGATTGTCAACAAAGCGGTTGGTGAGGGAAAAGGAAAAGTGTTCTTAGAAAGAAATTTGACTTCTGATTCTGCCAATCAAATCTGTATATCAGGAGATGTAGAAATCAAACAGGTCAGTTTGGACGATGATATACGTGATAAGATTTCCATGATAAAAATGGACATTGAAGGTGGGGAGAAAGCGGCGTTAAAAGGTTGTGTGAAGCATATTAAGAAAGATTTTCCAAATCTTATGCTTTCTGTCTATCACAACAACACAGACATTATCGAAATTCCTAGAATGATTGAAAATATGAGAGATGATTACAAATTCTATCTTCGCTATTATGGCGGAAACATTTATGCGACGGAAATTGTCTTGTATTGCATCAAAACTTTTTAGAAAAAATGTATAAATATTCAAAAATTTGTTTGATTTATTCATTTTGTTTGTGGTAAGATAGACTTATCCAAAGGAGAAAACAAATGAGCTTTTTATATTTCTTTGATTTAACAAATTTTGATAAAGATGGGAGGGTTAGTGAAAGTTCCATATATGACATCAATCATTCTCGTTCCAATTTTTTGTATCTAATCAGCAAGTATAATACATATTTCTTGAGAGAAAATGAACTCCCAATCCCTGACTTTTTCAAAGACAAGTTAGGTGAAGTTTTGAATGTTGTTGAGCAAGGTGGGGACTTTGAAAAAGCAAGGGCAGAAGTCTTGAAAAATTGCTGTCCAAAAGTTCAAATGCTTGCAAACAATTCTTCTTCAGACAAAGAATTTGTTGTGAGATTGAACAGTGTTGTCCCACTTAAGGACAAAGAGTTTTCAACTGCTGTTAAAAACGTGGAGAATGAAAAACATTTGGCATATTTGTTGACAGCCATTTCTGGAAAGTTGCTTGAAAAAGCAGATGTGAAGGCCAAAAGATTGGCAGAATTGAATGAAATTGATAAGAAAGAAAAAAGTTCATTGTTTAAAGATGCAATAAAATACAACTCCTTAGTTGCCACAGCAAGCAAAGTTCAGGACCATTCAATTACATCTTCTGACATCGAAAGATTGGTGGGTTGACATATCAATTTTAAATAAAAATTTTTTAGTATTTTTAGGATAAATGCTTGACAAATGATATTAGTTTCATTAAAATATAATCGTCTTTATTTTGAAGGCGATTTTTATTGTTAGCCCCAAAAAAATCGCAAAGAGAAATAACAATGGCAATTATCGCTTAACTGGCAAGGCGGTAATCTTTGAATCGGACGAACATTCAAAGCAAGTTTCGTCAATAAAATTTTTAAAAATAGAATATTTCAAGGGAGAAAATAATGAAAACTTACATGGCAAACCCAGCAACTGTTGAAAGAAAATGGTTTGTTGTTGATGCAACCAATATGCCACTTGGAAGACTTGCAAGCCAAGTTGCAGACATTTTGACTGGTAAAAATAAAACTATCTACACTCCACATGTTGACACAGGAGATTTCGTGATTGTTATCAATTCTGACAAAGTTGTTTTGACAGGAAAGAAATTGGAACAAAAGAAACTTCGTTGGCACACAGGTTATATTGGAGGACTTAAAGAAGTTGATTATTCAACTTTGATGAAGAACAACTCTTGTAAAGTTGTTGAAAAAGCAGTAAAAGGTATGCTTCCAAAAAACACAATGGGAAGAAAACAATTTACAAGACTTCATGTTTACAAAGATGCAAATCACAATCATGAAGCACAAAAACCTGAAACAGTGGCATTAAAAGGAGCAATTGAATAATGGCTGAAAAGAAACAAAATAAGGGTGGTTGCTTTATCGCAACAGGAAGAAGAAAAAAATCAATAGCAAGAGTTCGTTTGTATCCTGGCTCTGGCAAAATTGAAGTTAATGGAAGAGATGTTGAAGAATACCTTCAAAGAGACACTTTGATCATCATTGCAAAACAACCTTTGACACTCACATCAACTGCAGATAAGTTTGATGTTGTTGTCAATGTTGATGGTGGTGGAATTTCTGGACAAGCTGGAGCAATTTGTCACGGAATTGCAAGAGCACTTGTTAAAGTTAGCGAAACATATAAGAAAGAACTTAAAGATGCTGGACTTCTCACTCGTGACCCAAGAATGAAAGAAAGAAAAAAATATGGTCTCAAGAAAGCAAGAAAAGCACCTCAATTCTCAAAGAGATAATTTGGAAAGACAAACTTTGTGTTTGTCTTTTTTTTGTAGAAAAACTTGTAGTGATTTAAAAATTGTGTTATACTAAATATATGAAGAAACTGTTTGTGGTTTTGTTGATGGTTTTGTGTGGACTCACTCTTGTTGGAAGTGGGGTTGGACTGTTGCTGACGGATGATTCTTTGATACAACCAGAAACCGGTGATGGAAAGACTTCGGAGTCTCCTGAAGAAGAGAATCCCGATGACGAAAACACTGATGAAGAAATAGATAGTGATGCGTTATATTTTTATATGTGAGTTGGTTCAGTTATCAGAACAGGAAGCGGAACAAATGATTATACTGTGATCAATTACAATGGTTCTGGTGAGTCATATATTTTTAATGTTTATTGGTATGATGAAAACGGAGGTTCTCAAGAATGGGGGAATGGTAATCCAACCAAAGATGGTAGCACATCTATTTCAACATCGTCTTCTTCAGCAACTGGGTGCGGCTCATTTTCATATCAATACGACAACACAGGATTTCTTGGAATTGGACAAGTTAGAAGAATGGGAAAAGTTACTAATAGTTCTAATGCTAGTGGCTTTGGACATATTGTTGTTGGTGCGGGAACTAGTTCTTCATTTAGCAACAGCAGTTATCAATATTCTTCGCAACAAGATATAAACTATTGGCATTATAGTTCATATTGGTCAACATCTCAACCAAGTTCAGGAAGTGTCACAACCAGCACGTCAAGCACAACGCTATATGTTTATGTAAGAGAACAATACAGATATGTTTTTCAATATTATGCTTCCACTTCAGGTGCTGTAATAAATAATAATGTTGCTGCAGGATTGACATATACGGCGCCAGCCGCTGGTGAATATTTCACAAGAGCAGGATACACTTTGACTGGTTGGAGCACAACAGGAGAATTAGACAGTAATAATTGGTGCTATGAGGGTGGAGATGTCGCATTTTCAGCGGGTGCAACAGTTCCAGCATCTTATGCAAATCAAGATAGAGTATTCTTTCCTGTTTGGACACCAAACACATACACAATCACATACAACAGAAACTACAGCACAACAACGACATCGACCCAAAGTGTGACATATGCAAGTTCTTTTACAACAAAAGCAAGTTCAACATTCTCAAGAACAGGTTACACAATTGTTAATTGGAGCACTAGTTCATCTTCGCTTTCTGGTGACTATACTGGAATAAGCACAAGTTATACATATTATGCTACCAATGATATAACACTTTATGCAGTTTGGGAAATCAACACTTACACATTGACTGTCCGGTATTATGGTGGGACAACACGGCAAACCTATACAACAAATCTAAGCATTGGTGCTTCAACTGGTTGCACGGTTTCAAGCAGCAGCATAGCATCAAGTGGTAGCGCAACAGTAAAACACACCTATTCTTCGAGTTCAAGCAGTGTCACAATCAAATTATCAAGTTTTACAAGTCCTGGTTATTACATGAGATTGGGAAGTGCACCAACCACAAGCACATACACTATGTTGTATGACTCTTCAAGTGATTCATACACATATTCTTGGGTACCGGACTCAAATGACACAATTTATGTATATGTTTATCAGCGATATAAAATAGATTATGACGCTAATGAAGGAAGTGGCTCGACACCGTCATCTACATACAAAATACACGGAACGAGTGCAACACTTGCAACAAACAGTTTGACGAGAACGAGTTACACGGCTAATGGTTGGAATACGAACACTTCTGGAACAGGGACACATTATGCATCTGGTGGAAGTTATACAGCAAATGCAAATGACACATTGTATGCAGACTGGACACCGCGAGTTTCAACAATTAATGTTCAAATCAAGACATCGACAGATGGTACAAATTACACCAATTCAGTGACAGGTGGGACTGTGTCAGTTCGATATTATTATGACAGCAACAACTCACCAGTGCAGTCATCGGCTGTGAGCGTGACAAGTGCATCAGCAACAACAGTTGCGACAAACGCACTGGTAAGTCAGTCAGTGACATTCACACCATCGGCAAAGAGTGGCTATGTGTTTGTTGGAATTTCAACAAGTTCAAGTGCACCAAACTCAACAGGAACGACATTCACACCTACAACATCAGGAGCAACCTACACAATCAATGTGTTCTTCAAAGTGTTGTCATCGAACCAATTGAAGTATGACAGCACGGAGAAATATTGGTATTTTGAGCATGGAGAATATCCACAGAGTTATGTTGGAACAACGATGAACAACACACTTAACAGTGTAAGTCCAACAAAGAGTGGAGAAATCAAATACA
>CAJJUK010000027.1 GCA_905195085.1 uncultured Christensenella sp. | reverse complement strand
ATTGAAAAAAGCCGAAGCCTCATTTTCACAAAATGAGATTGTTGTTTCATTGGGTGAAGATGTTTCACTGGACAACTACTTGAATGTTGTTGGCGCAGATAAAAGTGAAATCTCATACCGCTTCTCAAACTCTTCCATAATCAAATTGAGTGGAAGGGTGGCAACTGCTCAAAATTCTGGAAGAACCTCTGTCTATGCCACATATCAAAACAACAACTTGGCTTCAATGCAAATTGTTGTTAAGAAAAATTTCTCAGCACCTACAGATTTTGCTTTGAGTGAAACGGGACTCATGACATGGGGAAGTGTTTCTGGATATTTTGAAAACGAAAAAAATCCAACAGTCGCTCAAAGTTATGTTGTGGAAGGAACGCTCACTACATATTTGGCAAATGAGCCAGAAACAGTTAATGAAGTTGTGCCAATTAAGGAAACCGTTTCAACAAACAGTTTTCAATTGACGGACTATGGGGTTTACAGTCTGACAGTTTCTGCTCAGGGAACAGGTTATTTTGACAATAGTTCAGCATCACAGGTGCAAACTTTGTATTATGGATATATGGACGAGTTGACCAAAGAAGATTTGAATTGGAATGCTGTCGATGGAACTTTGTCTTGGAGTGCAGTTGCTGGTGCAAAATATAAAGTCAAGATGGACGATGTTCTTCTTGATGATTTCCAAACTTCAACAACAAAAGATTTGTCGGCATATTTTGATTCTGCTGATGCGGGCACTCATTCAATTTCTGTTTTGGTTTATGATGAAGCTGGACAGAAAATTGCGATGGAAAGTGAAGAATTGGAAATTGTTAAACTTGACGTTCCAACTGCAAATTATGTTTTTTCAGCAAATGAAGGTGGACTTCTTGAAATCAAATCTGACTCTCAAGTTCAAAAGTATCAAGTTGCTTTGAAAAACACCGAAACTGAAGATGTTTCAACAATGAATTTTGACAATTCGAGCGCTGACATTAAAACAAATTTGAATGGTCTTGCTTCGGGTGTTTATGAGGTTGGTGTTTCTGCAGTTAATGAGAGTGGGCTTTTCTATGCAAGCGACACCTTTGCTCTTGGAAAGATATATAAAATGCCGGCATTGAATTTTGTTGGTGTTGGAGAAAATGAAATTGATGGAACAACTTTTAATGCGAGAGTTTCAACAACTTCAAGTCTGATTGAAAGCAATGTCTTGGTTCTTGGACTTGGAAACAATGTTGTTATTGAGGGGTTGACTGTCGATGAAACTTCAAAGAACATTTCGATTGAAATTCTTCAATCAGGAAAATATGATTTGGCGGTTTATAATTCTGCAAAATCTGAGACAAACCAAATTGCTGGCGAAGATGTTTATGTGATCAATTCAGATTTAAGTGCTCAGTTGAATGTCATTAAAGTCTCTGCTTTCGATGTTGAATCAGGGATCACACACAGTTATGTTGAAGAAAAATCAGTTTTGACATTTGAAGCTGTCGAAAATGCTGCTGACTATGATTTATATTTCTGGAATGGCACAGACTTTGAAATTGTTGATGGTGAGAAATATTCACTTGAGACAGTCGAAAACTGTGCATCATTCAAGTTTACCGACAAAATTGAAACTTTGTTTGAAGCAAGTTCTGATGAAGGTGTTGATGTTTACAGATTTAAGGTTGTTGCAAAGACTGATGACGATAACCTTGCAATCAATTCTTCACTGACAAAGACCTTGACACTGCTCTCTGCTCCAATTTCTGCTGGTAGTGGAAATTCAACAAACAAAACATACACTTGGAATTCTGTTAACAATGCAGATGGTTACAGATTGGAAATTTATGAAATAGATAAAGACACTTATGATGCCAATCAAGACGAAATTTCAATTGAGGTTGAAGAGCTTTCTAAACAAGAAGAAACCACTGTTGATGCAAGTTACACTTTCTCAAAAGTTGGGTATTATTATGTGAGAGTGTTTGCGGTTTCAAACGAAGCGAATGAATACATCTCATCAGTGGACTGTCTGGAAGAAGTTTTCTACATTGCAGAACAACTTGTCAATGGAACAGTTCAGTTTGGTTATGATGCAAGTTATGTGAACCACAGTGGTTTCACTGCAAGCACTGGTTATTTTGTTAAAGTTGCCAATGCCGAAAACATCAGCAGTTATGAATTGACCGTTGGAAGCACAAAAGACGACACTTTCAAAATTTCTGAAGAAGAATTCAGCATCTATTTGCTCTCTGAAGATTTTGCTCAAGGAGACACTGCTGTCAACATTTCTGTGATTGGGCATGCCGATGACGAAACACTTTATGTTGCAAGCGAACCTACGAATTTGTCCATTGAAAGACTTGGTGCGGTTGCTTTTGAAAATTTGTCGATTGACGAGCTTACATCAACTTTGACAATCAATGAAAAAACTGGTGCCACAGGCGCAAAGATTTGGGAAAGTGACAGCAATTTTGTTGACAAGACTGATGGCACTTATCCAGTGTTTAACATCTCTAAACTCAACAACTTTTCCTTGACATTCACATTGTATGGAACCAAACTTTCGGGCAACATTTATCAAGAAACAAACGGAAAAATCTATCTTGACAGCGCTGCTTCAACACTTAACTTTACTCGTTTGCAAGCACCAAGCAATTTCAAATTCTATGATGGGAATCTCACGTTTGAACACGCAGCAATCTCCGGAACAAAATATTATGTTTTGGACTTGAATTGCACAACTCCTTCCGGACCTGTTGCTCTCAGTGTCAAATTTGACAGAACTGTTGTTGCAGTTTATGAAGGGACAAGTGTTCAGTTGGGATTGCAATCAAACTTCATTTCATATTCTGGAAGCACAGTTACAATCAAGCTTAATGATTTGATTGAGGCTTTGAAAACAAATGAACAAATCTCAGGAATTTATAACCAAGCAACAGAAATTAAGTTTTCGGTTTATGCATATCAAACTTTGAGTGACAGTTCAGTTATCACATTGTCTTCACCTTACGCAAGCGTTTATGGCGACTCAGCAAGCACAGAACTTTCTGTTGAAAAAATGGGTGCGACAAAACTTTCGTTCTCAAACACAGCAACAGATTACACACTTTCTTGGGAAGAAGTTGATGCAAATGCATCTGTAGCATCAGAAACCACCTATCAAATTTATATGGACGATTCTACTTACGGTTCTGAACTTTCTGGGACATTGTCTTACAGTATGTCAAGTTCAGGTTTTGAAGAATCAAGATATTACAAATTTTATGTTAAAGTTTCCAATCCATATTATTTGGAATCAAGCAACTCAAACACAATTTCCATTTACAAATTGAAGAGTTTGACTCAGTTGACACTGACAAATGATGCAAAATTAAGTTATGCAGTTTCAACTTCTGAGCAAGATTTTTATGATTATGTTGAAGTTAAAACTTCATCAACAGATCAAAACAAAACAGGTCAAATTGAGATTACAGAAAATGGTTCCTATACTTTGAAAGTGGTTGGAAAAAAGATTGAAAATGAAAATTCGACTGTATATTATATTGATAGCAACACGACCACTTGGACTTTGGCTGAGATGAACACAATCAAGCCAGAAAACGACACAGTGACATTCTCAAATAATTTGCTTTCATGGAATGCGTTTGGTGACAACGCTGGCCTTGGAAGTTTGAGCTATATCATCATTTTCAAAGATGAAGCAGGAAAAACTGCAACCTACAGAACCGCAGAAACAAGTGTCAACCTATCAACAAATTCCGACCTTTACGAAGCAATTTCAAACCTTTCAGCAGGAAATATTGAAATAAGTGTTTCAGCATATTTGGATAGTTACAGCGTTTCTGCTGGTGGCACAATTTATTATGCTAAAGATGTTGAACTTATTAACGGAAACACAGAAAACAACCACTATTTGTATCAATCAGACAACGTCATCAAAAAACTTACAACACCTGAAGTTACTGAAGTGAAGTATGTTTATGAAGGTTTGCAAAACGCACAATTTCCAAACATTCAAATTTCATTTGTTGGAAACTATGGAAACAGTGGAAGATTCAGCATTTATATCAACGACAATGACACGCCAGTGCTTACAAGCAACATTTCTTTGGCAGATGGAAAATATACATTCACATTGACCAGAGAAAACTATAACAACAACATCATGCCTGGTGAAAAGATGACCGTCAAGATCATGGCTTTGAGCGACACAGACATTCCTTCTTCTGAAGGCAGTGTTGATATTGTCAGAGTGGTTGACCTTAAGAGTTTGGCTTTTGATGCTGTTGGAGAAAAATATAATCAAAATCTTGTTATCAATTTTGACGCCGAACATCTTGAATACACCGCAGGTGGCGTGATTTTGCAGGTGACGTATCAAGAAAATGGTGGAGAAGTTAAAACGGAATATTTGGAAGTTCCTGTTGGGAGTCTTTCTGAAGAATTGTCTTATGATATGACTTCATTCTTTGAACAATATCTCTCAAAGGGTGGTTCAATCAAGGTTTCTGGTTACATCAACAATTATGCCGATGATACAAACAAAATCTATTATCTTGCAACACCTACAGTTGTTGAAAGTTCAACATATAATGTGTTGAATCAAGTTGAAAATGTGACAAAAGAAGAAGGCGGATTCTCAATTGATGCGTCACTTAACAATTTGTCAACAATCTATGTTGTTGAGTATGGTTCAACAAGATTTGAAGTTGTCGCTGACGAAGGGAAGTTCTATTTTGAATTCCCAAACAGCTGGCAGAATGACAGTTATGATTTGAAGATCTATGCGTCAGAAAATGGTTATGTCAATTCCGTTGCCAACACAATCAACTTTGTCCTTAACAGAATCGACAGAGTGACAAGTGTGACTATGGAAAGAGATGATGCAGATATGTCTGAAGTTGTTTTGTCTTGGGATTCTATTTCAAATGCAAGTGGATATATCTTGAAAATGTATGCTCAATCTGACACTGAAAGAACAAATTTGCTTTACAGTTTCAACACAGTTGACTATCATGCAGAAAAAGGTGATCAAATGAATCCGGTCAATGGAAAAGTTTCTTATTCATTGTCTGAGATTTTTGGAGAGAACTATCAAGACTTGATAGCTTTTGGAAAATTAACTGCTTTTGATTTGTTGTCAGATATCGATGTTGTCTTTGACCTTGTTACCATCGGTGGAAATGGTCTTAACAATTCATTCTCGTTTGTCTTCAATGCAACAATAAAAGGTAACGGAATTCAAACGACAGACATAAGTGTAGATTCCTTTGGAAGTATTGTGTTTGTAAGCGAAATCGGGGTTACATATTTATATAGATTTGTAGATGCTTCTGGAGCGACAGAGTTGCAAACATGGAAAGCAATTGAAGCAACCGCTGGCACGACAAAACTTGATGCATCAAGTGTTATTTCAACCGGGACATTGTTTAATGTGGAAATCATAGCAGTTGGAAGTGCAGTTGAAGAACCTGCTTCATCGGCAGATTACACATTCATTCTTGACTCAATGCCTTTGACAACAGTTGGAAATGATTTGACATTTGTTGTCAACGATGAGATTTATGAAGTTGGATATCATGAATTGTTGCCTTCAAGTTTGGCATTCACAATGACACCAAACAGTTTCACAAATCTTTTTGCAGGACTCAGCGAAGATGCAATCTTAACCGAAAGTGTTGTAAGTTTTGTTCCAACTGAGGCCTTCACAAGTGAAGAAGAAATGAAATACATTTATTCATATTCTTTCATGGAACTTTTGAGCAAGTTCAAAGAAAGTGGATATGAATTGAGTGTGAACGAAAACTTCAAAATTTATTTCTGGTCATATAGAGAAACAAGTGATGTTTCAGGAAGTTATATCATTTCAAAACCATACACATTCACATTCAGCTATGTGGCAGAAACTCAATTTAAAGAGATAACGAAAGTTGGAGATTTGGGAGAAGATTCTGTTTACCCTGAAGATTATGCAAATTCTTTTGCTTTGTTCAATAATGTTGATGTCGACGACAGTTTGCAAACATTAGGCTTCTTTGTCAGAGTGACACAACTTGCAACTGAAGAAGGAGAAGAAGGTGGCGAAGGAGAAACATTCTCAACCATTAAATTCTTGACAAAAGAGCAAGTTACAGGAAACACCTATTTTGCAGATCAATCAGTGTTCTCAATCAATTTGACAGAGATTTTTGAACAAGAAGATTTGAAAACGCTCACTGGCACATTCCTTGTTGAATTTTCAAAGATTCAAGTGGAAATTTCTGGTTCTGGCACAGATAAAACATACAAATTTGTTTTGTCAGATTGGTTGTCAGCAAGTGGGGATAAAACATTCGAATTTGAAAGATTGCCATCAGTCAGAACATTGACATTATCCGCTGGAAATTTGTATTGGAGTCCAAATGGTGACAAAGCCACAAAATATTATGTATACTTCATTCAAGACTTAAATGGCGAAGAACTTGGTGAGAAATACAACTATTTTGCAACAACAAACACATATTACAATGCTTCAAGTTTTGTTGGAACAGAAAGTGCTTATTATCTGGCTGTTCAGAGCATTTCTGAAGATCCTTTCATGTTGCCTTCAAGCAGAGTGTTCATAACAGATGCTTCAGCTGGGCTTGATACACCAATTTTGGTTTATAAAAATCAAATCAATGTTCCTTTGCAATTGGCAGACGGAAAATTGTTCTTTGACTGGGACGCAAACGGAGATTTCTACAAATTGATTACCAGCAACAATTCTTATGCAGAAATCGCAACAGCATTGTCAACGACAGTTTTCACAAGTCCATTTACTTTCACATTGCAAGATTTGGTTAACAATAATATCACTTTGAGAATCAGATTTACATCTCTTGAAAGTGGCTCGGAAGGTGTCAGAAAAGTTTTTGACATCAACGCAAGATATTTGCTTGCAAGTTTGGCCGATTTTGCAACAGAAAACAGTTTTGATATTTTGAATAGGCTTAATGACATCTATTCAAATGCGGGATCTTCTTCTGTTCAAGAACTTATTTCCAAGTTTAGAGAATCGGTTGTTGTCAATGGAAGTTTTGGTATTGCAAATGCACAAAAACTGTTTGATGATTTGTTTGAGTCTGTTCAAATGGGAAGTTACAAAATTGAATATTGTCTGTTGGGAAGCAGCAAGACCTTGAACTCTTCTTGGTACAATTTCTCAAACAGCAATGGGGAAAATGTTTTGTATGTCAATGGAGAACCTTCTGTTAGAGCGACAAAGATTGAAAGCAAAACCGACAAATCAATAAATTCATATCAAATTTTGGTTAAGAAGAGTCAAGTTTATGACTACACTTCCGGATCATACTCTTTGAGAACAGCAGAAAACTATAACATGAAAATTTATGATGATGCTGGAAATCAATTTGTCTTTGCAATCACAAAGGGCATTTCAAATTGGAGTTTGAGCTATGTTGGAGAAGATGTACCAGGAAGTGTCACTGTTTATGAAACAAATGCCGCTGGAGAAGCAACAACTGGTGGAGATTATTTGATGTTCTATCTCAACCACAACAACGGAGATTCAATTTTGGGAAGATTTGGCGATGTTGTTGGTTCTGGTAAAACATACAAAATGCAAATTTATGCTGTTGGAACGGACTATTCTGCTTCAAGTAAGTCAGAGTTCTTCAGTTTGACATTGCTTGGATTTAACAATACATTTGCAATTGCCGACGGAGAATTTGTTTGGGGATCTGTAAACAACAGAAAGACTAGTGTTATATATAAGAAAAATACGAGTTCAGAAGAAACTGTTGAAGAAATTGATGGAAACATGGCAAATTCAAGATTTTCTTTGGCTGGACTTGGATATGGATTGTATGACTATATTAAGTTTGTTTTGTTTGGAGAAGTCAGAGATAAATCAATCTTTGTCGATAGCGAAATCTATCAAGTGAATAATGTTTACAAACTTGCAACTCCAACTTTGACAAATGATTTTGGTTACATTGGAATTGACGACTCTGCAAACATCGATATGCTTGGTGTTGACAGTGCAACTGATCCATCATTGAAAATTTGCTATTCCGATGGAAGTTTGTATAATTATGTGCTTTACAATGTTGACGAAGCTTTGAACATTAAGTTCTCAGATGCAAACAGTGCAAGCGAAATTTTGTATTATGAAACAGGAATCACGGGAATGGATTTAACAAATCCAGACTATGAATACAAAAACACAGAAGAAACTGCAAGTGAATTCTTTGTGGCAAGTTTGGGAACAACTGCAGCGCTCAACATTGAAGATGATGACAGTTTGTATTATCTCAAACATATTTATTGCAAAGATGTTACAACTGGAGAATCCAGCGACAAGAGTGTCGCTTTGAAGAGTGAAGTTGCAAGCATCAAAGCGTCTATGATGGATACTGTTCAAAATGTAATCATTGAAAATGGTGTCTTGAAATGGGGAGAAGTGACAGGTAAGTCTGGTGACACTCCTCTCACAGTTCCATCAACAGGTGGAGCCGATGTGGTCTATAAAATCACAATTGTTCAATATAAGGAATCAAACACAGAAGAAGGTGAAACAGAAACTAATGTTGGCACTGAATATTATTACTATACAACCGACACATCTTTTGATTTTACAATCATAAACGAAGATCAAATAGTTGCAACTGATGAAAAGACATATCTTAAAGCAACTGTTCAAGCATTGGCGCTTAATGTCACAGATCGTGTTCCAATGGGCGATTATGTGACCTTGGTTGAAGGTGGATATGCTTATGGCAATTTGCAATATGATGGCACAGAAACTTACATTTTGATGGGCAATGGTGCAATCTTGAGAAGCATTGATCGTCTGAATCCTGTTGATACAGATTCATTTGAAATTGTTGATGGTTCACTTTATTGGACATACACAACAAGTTCAAGCATAACAGATGAAAAGATGTTCTTTGAACAATATTCATTTGTGGTTACAGACAACAATGGAACAGAAATTTCTGGCTCATTTGTTGTAGATTCAGTTAAGATTGACGAGCCAACTACAACAAGTGTGTTCAAGATTAAGTTTGTTGAAGATCCTGGTGCAATGCCAGACGGAAAGCAAATCTTGTATGTTTATGTGACACAAGGTTCAGAAAATGATGGATTGTTTATCAAATCATTTGCAAGAACGGTGGAAGTTACAAAACTTAGAACAATAAGTTCAGAAGATTTCATCATCACTTCAGACAGCGGTCTTGAAACTTTGGATTTTGAGTCATATTTTGCAGATTCAAATTCAAACAACATAGTTGCAGAAATCAAAATTATGAGTGCTGGAGAAACTGTTGAAACAAAGACAATCACATTCAATAGGGATCAGTATAGGTTGTATATCTTGAGAGATGCGGAAGATGCAGAATTGATCACTTCCTATCCAGATAAGTATGTAAATCAATACATTGTCATTTCTGAAGATCAAACAGCAACGCTCACATTCAAGGTTAACAATCTTACAACAGCAAATGTGTTGTACAGTGATGTAAGTGAAGAGTTTGTCCTTCAACGTTCAAACTGGGGTGAGGACAGCAAGATTGTTTGGGACGATGAAACGCAAACATTCTCATGGAGTTATAATGGATATTATTCATTTAAAACTTCAACTGTTGCACAACAAGTTAGAGATGCAAATGTTTTGATTGAAACCACAGTTCTTTATAATGATACGACCTTGCAAGAGGCTTCTGAAATCACACTGGAAACAGGTGAAGAAGTCACTGTGGAAAGTGTGCTTGAAAATTGTGCACAAATTCTTTATTTGGGAGAACATTATTACATAAGTTTGGATAGTTATGAAAGCCAAAGAGTTGTTGTTCAAGAAGAAACATTTGGCACAAGCACATTGTTCAAAATTGTGGCAAACGAGGGCGAGAAAACATTAATCACATTTGATGGCAGAATCAACTATTTGGTTGACACAACTGCAATTGTCGAACCAGTTTACATTGTTGAAGTGACTTATGGAGAAGAACCAAATCAAATTGTAAGAACATACACAACCACAAAAACTACATTCACTCCTTCAATCATCACGGACCAAGTAAGACTGAAAATCAGCATCAAACTTGGAAGCACAAACATTCAGTCAAAAGAATTGGTTTACACCAGTGATGATATGGTCGATTATGTTGCTTTCAATTTGTTTGAAAGTGGAAATGGAACTCAAGATTCTCCATACCGCATTATCAATGTTGAACAATTCAAGAATTTGGCAAAGCGTATGAAAAAGGACGAAGCGCTTGTTAACTACACTGAAAATGGAATGAATATTGAAGAGGAAGAACAATATTACTTCTCTTTGGAAACCAGCATTGTTTTAAGTGAAAGTGGAGACGAAGAGAGTTACATTTCTGGTGTTCTCTTTACAGGGGAATTTGACGGAATTATTGAAGGTAACAACAACACAATCACATACATCTCAAACGGAACTTCAAGATTAAGTCAGGGTATCTTGGTTTCTGAAGGTTTTGTTCTTGGCCCAGGAACAGAAACTTCAACAACCTTTAACTACGGAACATCATTGTTTGAAACATTGACGCAAACCTCTTCAATAAGCAATCTCAACATCAATGTGACATATGGAACGGCAAACACAATCATTAGAAATCATTCTTTGATGGCAGGTTTGGCAATTACAAACAATGGAAAACTTGACAATGTCAATCTTGTTGGCTTCACAAACAACTTTGTTGGTTATGTTGCACCAAACACAAGAATAATGATGGTTTACAGTGGTTTGGTTTCGAAAAATGAAGGTAGCGCTGCAACAATTTCGAACAGTGGCGTTTCAACTTCAATGATTTTGAACGACGGAAATCAATCTCAAGTCATGTTCCTAAGCGGAATTGCGTTCATGAATTTTGCAACGATAGAAGATTGTTCTGTTGGCGGAGATGAAGATGAAAATCATTCAATCTACATCACTCTTCAAAAAGCAACGGACACGATTCAGGTTGCGGGTGTTGTGATTACAAATTCCACATCAGGAACCTTGAGAAATTGTTCAAACTATTTCGACATAACCGTTGAATGTACACAACAACAAAATCAAGCATCAGTTTATATCGCAGGTGTCGCTGACTATGGCAAAGGAACTTTGGAAGGTGTTTACAACTATGGTGAAATTTCCACTCAAAACATTGGTTCAAGCAACTTGCATAAAGGTGACACAATTGTTGGGTAACTTTCTGATTTTGTAGAATAATAGAAATTTAAAAAGAGTATAAATAGAATGTGAAAAAATCAATTTATACTCTTTTTTTATTGCTGGTTTGTTTGCTTAGTTTTGGTGGTTGTGGACAGTCATCTAAAGTGGATAATTCCCTAATTTTTGAAACAAACGCTTTCAGAATTGTCAGACAAGCAAACAACGATGGACAAATTGCATTGTCTTATATTTTTCCATTAAATTCTTCCTATTTGTTTTCACTTGGTTTTGAAGAAGATGAGATCAAAACATATAGGTTTTATTTGACAACGTATGTCAATGCTTTGGCGCAAAGCAACAGAGAAAAAGAAACTGAAGGAACGACTGTTGGAGTGTGTTCGTATTATACTGATGTTGATGGCATTGGTTTTTCTATTCAATTTGAAAATTTGGAAGCGCAGAAGAAATTTTTTGGTGTGGAAGACGATGAACAATCCAGTTCTTCTTCAGGGCGAAAGACAAGTGGATTTTTCATCAAAAAATTGGAAATGACGACGACCTTTCCGGTTTCTTCTTCAAAATCTGCAGGTGACTTGAAAATGATTTGTTCCATGGCAATTTCATCTTGGTGCAATAACAGCAACATTTCGGACATTCAAAAAAAAGAGATTTTGAAAAGTTTGGACGAGACTGTTTACATCTATGATTTTGCGACACAAGAGAAAGGATTGAAATCGGAACTTATGTATCAAGATGAATATTTCTTTCACAACGTTTTCGTCAAAACATTAGAGGATATAGAGAAAGACAACAAGATAGTTTTCTGGGTAACTTATGCCAATCGTCCAGTTTGGTATTCGCTGGCGATTGTGATCGTGGTTGTTGGTATGCTGATTTCTTACTTCTTATTGGTTAAAAAGAGAAAGAAAAAAGATTGATTTGTGATTAAAATGATTGGTTTTGTCCATAACCATTGTGGTTGTGGGCAAAATTTTTCTTATAAAATATTGAGTTTTGCGTGAAAAAGTGTTATACTATATAAGTTATAGATATTAGAGAGAAGGAAAAAGAGAAAATGGTAAACGAAGGAATTAGAAATGTTGCAATCATTGCCCATGTTGACCACGGCAAAACATCACTGGTCAACGAAATGCTCAAACAAGGGCATGTATTCAGAGAAAACCAAGTTGTTGAAGATAGAGTTATGGACAGCAACGCACTTGAAAGAGAAAGAGGTATCACAATTTTGTCAAAGAACACCTCTTGCTTTTATAATGGCATAAAAATCAACGTCATCGACACACCGGGACACGCCGATTTTGGTGGAGAAGTTGAAAGAGTCTTGAAGATGGTTGATGGTGTGCTTTTGGTTGTTGATGCATTTGAAGGACCTATGCCACAGACAAGATTTGTGCTTGAAAAAGCTTTGGCATTGAAACTTAAGGTTGTTGTTGTCATCAACAAAATTGACAGACCTGATGCAAGAATCAAAGAAGTTATTGATGAAGTTTTGGAACTTTTCTTGGAACTTGATGCAGATGAGGACCAATTGAATTCACCATTTGTTTTTGCTTCTGCAAGACAGGGCATTTCATCAACAAATCCGGATGTTCCTGGAACTGATATGAAACCTTTGTTTGAAACAATCATCAAGCACATTCCAGCTCCAGAAGGTGAAATTGACAAACCTTTGAAAATGTTGGTTTCTTCTGCAGAACACAATGATTATGTTGGAAAATTGGCGGTTGGAAAGATTGACCGTGGAGAAATCAAAGTTGGACAAAATGTTGTTGTTTGCAACTATCATGATGAAACAAAGAAAGTTAGATCTAAAATTGTAAGTTTGTATGTCTACGAAGGACTTAAAAGAGTTCCTGTTGAAAAAGCAAGTTTTGGAGAAATTGTCTGTGTTGCTGGACTTGAAGATGTGACGATTGGTGATACAATTTGTGATGAAAAAGAGATTGAACCAATTGAGTTTGTCAAGATTGCAGAACCAAGTGTTGAAATGACATTTATGGTTAATGACAGTCCTTTTGCTGGAAGAGAAGGAAAATTTGTGACTTCAAGACATCTGAGAGACAGACTTTATAAGGAAGCGGTTAAAGACCTTTCTCTCAGAGTTGAAGATGGCGACACGGCTGAAAAGTTTAAAGTTCGTGGAAGAGGCGAAATGCATCTTTCAATTTTGATTGAAAATATGCGTAGAGACGGTTATGAATTTCAAGTTAGTCAGCCAAAAGTTTTGATTAAAGAAATCAATGGCGTTAAATGTGAACCTATTGATAGACTTTATCTTGATGTTCCAGAAGATTGCGTGGGAACAGTTATGAACAAAATGGGTGTCAGAAAGGGAGATCTTCAAAATATGACACCACACGGAAGCCGTATGAGAATGGAATTCTTGATTCCTTCAAGAGGTTTGTTTGGTTTTAAATCAGAATTTTTGACAGACACTCGAGGTGAAGGAATCATCAATTCAATCTTCTATGATTATGAACCATATAAAGGAGAAATCAACAGAAGAGATTATGGCTCATTGATTGCACACGAAGAAGGAAAATCCATTGTCTATGGGCTTTACAATGCTCAAGAAAGAGGAGAATTGTTCATTGGGCCAGGTGTGCCAGTTTATGCCGGAATGGTTGTTGGATCAAATCCAAAAGGTGGAGATATTGTTGTCAATGTCTGCAAAACAAAACACCTTTCAAACTGTCGTGCCTCAGGTTCTGATGATGCTTTGAGACTTACACCACCAAGAGTTATGAGTTTGGAAGATTGCATTGAGTTTTTGGGAGATGATGAATATTTGGAAGTTACACCAAAATCAATCAGAATCAGAAAAATCATTCTTGATCACAACTTGAGACTCAGAGAAAGAGGAAAAATGTTGCGTGGAGAAATTTAAGAGACTTAATGTCTCTTTTTTTTCTTGTATTTCTTTTGGAGTTTAAATTTATAAATTGACAAACGACTGCAATATTGTTATACTTTAACTATTAAAGGATAGAAATGAGAAGCACAGAAAAACAAGAACTTAAACGAAAACTGAAAAGATTGGGACTTTTTATGCTCATCGTTTTTTTGCCGATTATGATTGTTTGCATTTTGATGGTTTGGGGAAATGTTCCTCAATGGTTGAACATTATGGTTCTTGTCATTCTTCTTTTCATTCTTTATTTTCTTTTTGCTTGGCTTTGCACCAAACTCGATAAGAAAAAGGAAGAACGTATCAGCAAAAAGAAAGACCCGTTTTCTGACTAGTGGAGGGTTATATGGCCGATTATAAAATTTTACCAAACAGTTTGGAAGCAGAACAAGCGTTGCTTGGTTGTATTTTGTTGGATAATGATGCTCAGTCTGATATTTTTTCCAAATTAAATGTGGAAGATTTCTATTCTGAAGCACATCGCAACATCTATGACTCTATGATGAAGGTTTACAACAAGAGCATTCCTGTTGACTTCGTCACACTCACAAACCAATTGGAAGTTGAGAAAAAGTTGGAAACGATTGGCGGAATTGATTACATCACATATCTCACCAATGTTGTTCCTTCTGCGGCGAACTTTCAACACTATCTCAATATTGTCAAAAACAGTTCTGTGAGAAGACATTTGATTTCTGAGGCGCAAGAAATCATCAAGTCTGCTTTTGACAGTGAAGATGGTGATAAGGCAATGCGAGAAGCAGAAAAAAGAATTTTTGACTTGTCTCAAAAAGAAACTTCTTCTGATCTTGAACATGTTGGAAAGCCTGGTGGAACTTTGACTACCGTTTTGAAACAAATTTCTGAACTTGCAGAAAACAAAGGCAAGATGAGAGGGATTCCAACGGGCTATAAAGATTTTGATGCAATCACGAATGGTTTGCAAAAGAGCGATTTGATTTTGCTCGCTGCTCGTCCTGGTGTCGGAAAAACATCTTTTGCAATGAATATTGCTGTAAACGCTGCAATTAATGAAGATAAAAAAGTGGCAATTTTTGCACTTGAAATGTCAAAAGAACAACTTATGCAAAGAGCGTTATCATCACTTGCGAGAGTTAACCTTTCTCATGTTCTTAGAGGAAACATGGATTCTGAAGAATGGAAGAGAATTTGGACAGCAGAAAAGAAACTTGCTCAAAGTGGAATTTATGTCGATGATTCTTCAATGATTACGCCATTTGAATTGATTTCAAAATGTAGAAAACTTAAGATGACAGAAGGTTTGGATTTGATTGTTATCGACTATTTGCAGTTGATGACGATGGGAAAATCAAACAGAGAGTCAAGAACCCAAGAGGTCAGCGATTTGACAAGAACTTTGAAAATTGCTGCAAAAGAATTGAATGTCCCAATCATTCTTCTTTCACAACTTTCTCGTGCTGTCGAAGTGCGTGAAGATCACAGACCTGTTCTTTCAGACTTGCGTGAATCTGGTTCTATTGAACAAGATGCCGACATTGTTTTGTTCTTATACAATCCTGAAAAATATAACGATGTTGTCACAGAAGACGAGCCGGGCACTGTTTATCTTTTGGTTGCAAAGCACAGAAATGGTAGCACTGGTGAAGTTAAACTCAAATGGGTAGGAGAATACACAACATATCTCAACCATGATGAAAAAATTCAAGTGGAAGAATAGAAGGAGTGAGCATGAAGAAAAAAGGTTTTATCATAGTCTTAATTTTGGCAATTGTAGCTGTTGTTTTGACAATTGTTTTCATCAATTTGTTCAAAGAGAGAGACACGCAAAAACTTGCAAAAAGTTTGAATACAGCAGTTGCTGAAGGTTATTTATCTGATGAAAGTGAAGAATATTCAACTATTAATGAATATTTGACTTCAATCTATAACAAGCTTACATCATCAAGTGAAAAAGCAGAAGTTAAGAATTATCAAGATTCATATAGGGCTTATGCCGTATATGGAGAATTTATGAACAGGCAAATTGTTTTCTCAGATTACACTGAAACATACAAAAATGAACGTAAAAAGATTGAAACCAATTTGAAAAAAGGTCAAAATGCGGCAGAACAAATGGCATCATATATTGTTGAAAACAGAGATGTGACTGGTGGAAGTGACTATTGGCAAGCGAATACTTGGGCAAATTGCAAGGGATACATGAGCGATTTGTTTGCGTACACCTCTGATGCATTCAACCGTCTGGGAGATGTTTATGCTGCATCTGTCACATCACCATTGATGAACAACGCTTTAACAACTCTTGTTTTCAACACAGCAGAAGAACTTTCTGGAGATGTTTCTGAAAAATTGACACAAGATTCAAGTTGTGGACAAACTCTCTATAATTTTGTTAACAATTATCTTGCTCAAAGCAAAGAAGGAGTTATTTTGAATTTTAACTATAATGCAGATCAACAAAACACAGTTAAGATAATCAGCGAAAAGGGTAATGGTTGGGAAGTATTATACACTCAATTCCTTCAAGGAAACATTGGTTAATAGGAGGGTGATATGAAATTTAAGAAAATAATGGCAGGGTTGACTTTGTGCTGTTGCTCGCTTTTTGCATTACTTGGACTTGGTGGTTGTGGCGGTGTTACATTGTCAACAATTCAAGAAAACTTCGACAAGTTGGATGCAACCTACAAGGAATATTCTTCTGTTTTCACACAGGGTGTGGTTGACAACATGGACACAAATTATATGATTAAGTATGGCACCATTGTTGACGGATATGTGACAGAAAAAAGAGAAGGATATGTTGAATTGTTGGATATATATAATTCAACTTTGGTGATTTCAAGTGATTATATTGACAATAACAAAGAATATATCAAAAACTTAGACGAAAAAAATCTTTCAAAGGAATCAAAAACTGCACTTAAAGATTTGAATGAAAGTTTGGTTGA
Organism: uncultured Christensenella sp.; assembly: GCA_905195085.1. Taxonomy (GTDB): domain Bacteria; phylum Bacillota; class Clostridia; order Christensenellales; family UBA1242; genus Caccovivens. The sequence goes on along the minus strand of CAJJUK010000027.1, from coordinate 2,412 downwards.
ATATACTGACACAATTTCAGATTTTGTTAGAGCGAGAAAAACATTTGTAGATTATTTTGAAGAATTCAATGGACAATTGTCAGAAGAATCTAGCAGTGCATATCTTCGTAAATTCAAAAAATCATACGGAGAACTTGTAAGCAAAAACATTGAACTTTCAATGAATTTGGCAAGCACGATTGAAACAACAGAAATTTTTGATTTGTTGAAGAAGACAACTCCAACTGAAAATGATACAAAGATTATGAAAGAATATATCAGAGCAAAGATGTTGCCTATATTTAGTGAGTTCAAGATCACAGAACTTGAGAACAATCTCAACTGGCAAGGTCAGGCAGAAACTGAAACAAAAGACAGAATTGACAATTTGCTTGCTTCATTGGAGAGCAAATTTGCAACATACAAGGCAAGATTTGTAGGTTCAAACGAAAATGTCAGCACATTGACTTCAGAAGAGATGAATCAACTTTTTGATTATGTGGAAAATTTCCTTGCTGAAACAGACGCATATATGCAAGCATTAAAAGGATTGAACATCAGTGTTTTGGCTGTTGATTATGACAATGACATGGAAAAATATTTGGAGAAAAATCCTCTGGCAGAAACATATCTCGAAAAAATGGAGCAATTCATTGGAACAACATTGACAAATTTCATGGATCAAGTTGTTAATATTATCTATTAATTGAAGCAAATTAAACTCACTTAGGGTGGGTTTAATTGTTATAATAATGTTAGGAGAATGATTATGGATTATAAAAAATTGGCAGAACTGCTTTTTGCAGACAACAAAATGACTGTTGAAGAAATCGAAAAGAAATATCCAAAAAGACAGTTGCCAGAAGGTGCTTATGTGACAAGATTTGCACCAAGCCCTACTGGTTATATGCATTTGGGTGGATTTTTTCAAGCTTTGATTGATTATAACATTGCAAAGCGTAGCAATGGTGTTTTCTATTTGAGAATTGAAGACACTGACAACAAAAGAGAAGTTTCTGGTGCCAGTTCAATTATCATGAACATCTTGAATGAATATGGATTGACTCCTGATGAATATCAACTCAAGGGCGGAATCACTGTTGGTGATTATGGTCCTTATTATCAAAGTGAACGTCAAGAAATTTACAAGGCGTATGCAAAAAAATTGGTTTCTGAAGGTAAGGCTTTTCCATGCTTTTGTAAAAAGACTGAAGGTTTGGGAGATGTTAAGGAAAAGAGAGAAAAGAAATTCTCTGTTGGAATCAATGAAGATAAAGACCCTTGCAGAAACTTGACTTTTGAGCAAATTGAGCAATATTTGAAAGAAGGTAAAAAATTTGCAATTCGTTTGAAAACACAAGGGGACGGAACGAAAAAAATCAAGTTCCATGATGGCTCCAAGGGTGATGTTGAAATCATTGAAAACAGTTCTGATGCCATTTTGCTCAAGAATGATTTGATGCCAACATATCATTTTGCTCATGCCATTGATGACACCCTTATGGGCACAACCGTTGTTGTACGTGGAGAAGAATGGTTGCCTTCATACCCATTGCATAAAGAAATTTTTGATGCGTTGGGATACAAACAACCACAATACATTCACACTCCTTTGATTTATAAATTTAATGAAAAAGGAAACAAAATCAAAATCTCCAAGCGAAAACATCCAGAAGCAGATATGAGATTTTTTGACAAAGAAGGTTATGATAAACGGGCAATCATTGAATATTTGATGAATTTGATAAATTCGAATTTTGAAATCTGGCGTGCAAAAAATAAAGATGCAGACATTATGGAATTTCCATTTGATGGGTTTAACATAACTGCAAACACACCAATTTTTGACTTTGTCAAACTTAATGATGTTTCAAAAGAAATCATTTCTCACTATACTGCCGAGGAATGTTATGCACAATTGCTTGCTTGGGCGAGAGAATATTCTTTGGAAAATGTGGATTATTTGGTTAAAGATAGAGACTACGTGACCAAAGTTTTGAACATAGACAGAGAAAAACCAAAACCTAGAAAAGATATTTACAAGTGGAGTATGTTTTTTGATTTGTTTGATTATATGTTCAGCGCTCCAAAAAAATACGAAATTGAAGAGGAACGCAGAAAAGATTTTGAGCAAGTTTTGAGAGAATATAAAAAATACATCAACTTGTCTTCAAAAGAAGTTTGGTTTGACAACATCAAAAAAATGGCCGAAAAGTTGGGCTATGCTGTTGACAACAAAGCATACAAGGCAAATCCCGAAATGTTTAAAGGGAATGTCGCAACCGTATGTGAATATATCAGAATTGCAATAACTGGTCATAAAAATTCTCCAGACTTGTTTGAAATTATGACTTTGCTTGGAGAAAAACAAGTTATTGAAAGAATTTCAGAATTTGCATAATTTTAAAAATTTCAAAAAAATAATAATATTTT
>CAJJUK010000026.1 GCA_905195085.1 uncultured Christensenella sp. | reverse complement strand
ATATAAATTATAAATATTTTAATATTGTTGATTTTTTTTGCTTAAAGTGATATACTATATCCATGAGAAATTTTAATAGACAAAAGAAAACCAGAATAGTTTTTTTGACTTTCTCAGTCATTGCTTTTTGTGTGTTTTCTTTTCTTTTTTTGCCTATAACTTCTCTTTCAGCTTTTGCATCTTCTGATGTAAATGATGATTTTGACGCTTTTGATTCTGCTTACACACAGATGATAGAAAAGTATGATACTTTGGGTGAAACTAAGACTTATTCTTTGGAAGAAGAAGACTATAAAATTGAAAACGACGAACTTTACATCAAAGCAACAGCTGTTGAAAGTTATAATTTGGAAGTGCTTGAAGATTCTGACCAGGTGAATGATGGATATTATTCTGTCAATACACTTGCAAAAAACAACTACATCTCAGTTGATGAAGGTGCAGATGGCATCACACTGGAAAAATATTCTGATATTAACAGATTGATTGTCTATTCATGGGAAGATATCAACAGTTATGGTGCTGTGGCCGAGGCTGAGATAAAAGATACTCACATTTTTCAATATGCTGATGCAGAAAGTGCTTCTTTGGCTTTTGAATATTATTCTAATCTTGACTGTGTGTCAGATGTTTTTTATGATTGCGTCATTTCAGCAGATGGCAGTGTTGATACAAACACCACATACACTTACAAGTCTTGGGGCGCAGAATATATAGGTTACAGCGACTACACAAGCACAATGCTTGAAATGTACAGCGAAAGTGATTTGGAGCAAATTGCTGTTGCAGTGCTTGACAGTGGAATTTACACAAGTCATGAACTTTTTCAAGGAAGACTTTTAACTGAATACGCAAAAAGTTACATTACCGATGATGGGACGACTTATTCATATCAAGATAAAAATGGTCACGGAACACATGTCAGTGGCACTATTGCTGAAGCGACACTATCCAATGTTAAAATCATTCCTATTAAGGTTTTGAACATAGAAGGAAAGGGATACGTTTCTGGAATTATAAGTGGAATTAATTACATCATAGATTTGAAGGAAAATGAGGGTGTCAACATCAAAGCCATGAACATGAGCGTTGGCGTTGAAGGCTCAACCACCAGCAATCCAAGACTTACAACCGCAATTAAGAATGCTTATAACAAAGGAATCGCATCAATTGTTTCGGCAGGAAATGGTGATGAGGATACTGGAATAAGAATTGATGTTTCAGGTTATTGTCCAGCAAATGTTGAAGAAGCAATCACAGTTGCTGCTTTGGTTAGAAAAAAATCTTTCCCTAGTGGTTACACTTTGAGTTATGATACTTACAGTAATTATGGTCAATATATTGATTTTGCAGCTCCAGGAACCAGCATAACCAGTGCTGGTATAAGTTCATCAACGTCATACGTTGCCATGAGTGGAACCTCTATGGCGGCACCACATGTGACTGCATCTGTTGCACTTTTATATTCCAACCCACAATATTCAAACTTAACCATTGACGAACTTTATGATTTATTAAAGAATAATGCGGTAGACTTGGGAAGCACAGGCTGGGATAAGGACTATGGCTGGGGACTTATTAACATTGCTGATATTGGTGTTGTGACAGAAGGTGAAGTTGCTTTCAGTTCAAAAGAAAAATTCCCAACATCTTCTTTCCAACTTTCATTATCATATCAAACTGAAACTGATGGCACGGTGAAGATATATTACACGACTGATGAAAGCGCAGACTATGCGGATTCTTCTGATGTGCTCTATACTGCTCCAATTTCAATTTCAAAAACGACAAAAGTGACTGCAATTGCTTACGTTTACAATTCTTCGGGATTGATGGTTCAGAGAAGTAATGTGGCAAGTTTCACTTATTATTTTGACAACACTGATTTGCTGAGTAGTTATGAATATGACACTTATTATAACGGGGTTGTGATTACCAAATACAGCGGAGAGTTGACGGCCTTAAATGTTCCGGCAACCATCAACTCAAGGAAAGTGATTGGAATTGATCAATATGCTTTCAAAAATTCAAATATCGAAGTGTTAAATCTTCCAAATTCAGTTTACATTTTCTATGATTCAGCTTTCTATGGTTGCACGACTTTAAGAGAAATACACTGTGCAAGCACTTCAAATGTTCAAATTGGAAGTTATGCATTTAGAGATTGTTCAAATCTTTCTGTTTTCGATGTTTCAAATGTTGCAAGTGTTGGCCAGTATGCATTTGCATCATGTTCTTCACTTACCAGTCTTGAAATCCCATATTGCACAACGATTGGACTTCATGCCTTGACAAAATCAGGTATACAAACACTTTTGGTTGGCTCTGATTTGAATACATTTTCAAATCAAACAAGTTTAAGTTTGGTTCATATTTATGGATATTCTGGAACAGCAGCAGAGACATTTGCATTAGACAACAATATTGAGTTTACTGACTTAAGATTGAGTATTGTCAAAGATTTTTCTAACAGGGTTATAATCAAAGAGAATAGCACCTTAAATTTACAAATTTCTTATGTAGGTTTGGATGTTTCAAAAGTTATTTCTTTCAGTGGAGCAAACAACAAATTAAATTCAAGTGAAGAAAGTGTTTCTGACTATCAAACCAATTTAAACATCACATTGTCCAATCTTAGTGCTGGAGAATATACATTGGCAGTGACACTTACTGACGGGCTTTCTAACTCTTTGAAAACAAACACTATTTACATTGAAGTTGTCAGCGACACATCAAACACATTCTCTGTCAATTTTGAGAAGGGAAATTTTGATGTCATGATAGACGGAGAGATTGTTGAGCCTTCAACTTTGTTCTTTACTGGCTTTGAATATGAAATTGAAATTGTGGCTCATGATGGATATAATCTTAGAAAAATTGTTATTAATGACGAGGAAAAAAGCATTAATCAATCTATCAAGATGGTTGTTAATGATGATTTAAATATTGAAGTTGAAACTTCTGAGAAAAGCAAACTCTCTGTTTTGTTTAACACGAATGATTGTGGCAGTGTCATGATTGAAAATGTTATGGTAAGCAATACAGTTGTGGATAGAAATGACAGCATCTCTTTCAGTGTTGAAGAAAATGAGGGGTATAAGGTTAAGAGAGTTGTCGCTAATGACGTTTTGCTGGTGGCAGATGCTGATGGAATTTATCATATTGATAATATAACAACCGATTTGTATGTTGATATAACCTTTGAAGAAGCTTATTACACTGTTGCAATATCACTTGGAAAGGGTGGCAGTATGTCAAGTTCTGGCGGAGATATTGATAGTGTTGCTCATGGAAGCAGCAGGACATTTATAATTACGCCAAGTGATGGCTATGAAATTGATTTTGTGTCTGTCAATGGAGAAACAGTTTCTCTTGTAGGAAATAAATTCACTCTTGACAACATAGATGAAAACTATGAAATTGTTGTGTCCTTCAAAAAAGCTGGTTCTGCATTCACAAATGATTCTGTTGTGTTGACTTACTTCTTTATAATCCTTGGAATTTTCATTGTTTTCATCATTGCCAGAGTTGTTCTTCATTATGTTAGAAAAGAGAAAATTAAATGATGAGAGTTAACTCAATTTAATTTTACGGAAATAATTCAAAGAAAAAGTATTCAACCAATTTATTTGTTGGTTAAAATAGGGATTTAGATATATGGAAGAAAAAAGAGTTCGTGCAAGAGCAATAATAATTCATGAAGAGAAAATTGTTTCAATGTACAGAGAAAAACAAGGCAGAGTTTTCTACACATTTCCAGGTGGTGGTATGGAAGAAAATGAATCTGAAGAGGAATGTGTAAAAAGAGAAGTTTTCGAAGAATTTGGGATTGTTGTGAAACCAATTAAAAAAGTTTACACTTATGAAAACAAAAACAACATTGAACATTTCTATGTTGCTGAGTGGATTTCTGGGGAGTTTGGTTCAGGACAAGGTGAAGAGTTCCAAGAAAATAGGAATAATGGAGTTTATATCCCAAAGTTTATTGAAATTTTTGACATTCCAGACCTTCCACTTATGCCACCTGAAGTTGCATCGGCTTTTTATGATGACTATATGAAAAATGGAAAAGAGCTTAGGAGTGAAGTAAAATTTATTTTTGGAGAAATAAAATAAATGAAAAAATCACTTTATCAAAGTTTTGATAGGGTGATTTTTTGAAATTTTGCAAGTTTTGTCATTTATCCTTTGGTATTTCTAAGATTTTATTTAATATATTTGCGATTTGAATTCATATATGATATAATAAATTAAACTTAAAGGAGGTTAATTATGCCAGTTTGGGGTTGGGTGCTGATTGGAATTGGTTGTGCAATCGTCCTTCTTGGAATAATTATTATTGCATGGGTTATTGCGGTTTACAATTCATTAATCAGACTTAGAAACAATGCAGAAGAAGGCTATTCAACAATGGATGTTTACATGAAAAAGAGATATGATCTCATTCCAAACCTTGTTGAAACAGTCAAAGGTTATGCAAAACATGAAGAGAAAACATTAGAGGGAGTTATGCAGGCGAGATATTCTTGTATGTCTGCCAACGACCCAGAAGAAAGAGCAAAGAGCGAAAATATGTTGGCTGGAACATTGAAAAGTTTGTTTGCAGTCACAGAAAATTATCCAGATTTGAAAGCAAACCAAAACTTTATTGATTTGCAGAACAATTTGAATAATCTTGAAGCTGAAATTGCTAATTCAAGAAAGTATTACAATGGATGTGTTAAGATTTTGAACAACAAAATTGAAATGTTCCCATCAAATTTGGTTGCAAGACACTTCAAATTTGAAAAGAAAGTTTTGTTTGAAATTGAAGATAAGGAAGAAAGAAAAGCTCCAAAAGTTCAATTTTAGTGAGGGTTACACATGAAAAATGCCCTGCTTAAGTCTTTTTTCGCACTCTTAGTTCTGTGTAATATTGCGTTTTTCGGTTATATCAGCAATTTGCTTTTAGACATAAAAGCAATTGTTTTATCGTTGTCCAAAATTGATTTTATGCTCATTATCCTTGCTGTCATTCTTGTTGTTGTATTGATTTCATTTTTGATTTATTATTTCAAACATCGTGACAAAAAAGAGATTGTGACAACTGTGGAATTTTCTAGTCCTGATGATATGACTCCAGCAGAAGTTGGTTTTTTGATTGATGGAGTTGTTGATGGTTCGGACATTTCTTCAATGTTGGTGTACTGGGCGGGTAAGAAATATGTTGAAATTTCAAAGGATAAGAAAAATCAAAAGATGACAAAATTGGTGGATAATTTGCCAGATGATGCCAAAGACTATGAAAAAACTTTATTTAACAAAATTTTCGGAACAGACAAGGAAGTTCTGGTTAAAGACATTTCAAAAAAATTAGGTTCAGGTCAAACTGTTACAAATGTTGTTAAGTCAATTGAAAAAAATGTTGGCGACAAATATTTTGATTCCAGCACGATTACTTATAGGCAATTCTTCATTTGTTTTTTTGCGGCAATATTCTATTTTGCGGTTTCATATTGTGGGATTGAGTTCTATCCGATATCTGGAATTTTTGCAACCATTGCAACAGGGCTTTTCATTTTGTGTGCAGACTGGGTTTTGAATTATTATGATTATAGACATAAAAACAATGCCTTTAAAGGAAGAGTTGTTTCGTTTGTCTTCTTTCTGATTTTGATTGGAGCAATAGCTGCTGCTTGCATGGTTTTGTTCATCTTGATCGGATTCTATTTTGAAGCATTTTTCTTGCTTGCTGTATGTGTTGTTATGTTTTTTTCAGTCCTGCTTTCTAGAAAAATTCGCATTTACACCAAAGAAGGAAGAGAAAAACTTGGAAAAATCATTGGTTTTAAAGAATTTATTGACACAGCTGAGGCCGATAGAATCAAAATGATGGTTGAGAAAAATCCAAATCTTTATTATGACGTTCTTCCATATGCTTATGTTTTGGGCGTAAGTGACAAGTGGATAAAAAATCTTGACGTTATTCAAAACGATTATCCAAACATTGTTGATAAAAAGATGTTGTCATCGCTTATTGTGTATTCAATCTTATTGTCAACTACAAGCGTTGGAATTTTGAATATTCTCAACATTGCAAGCTCTGGATTTAAGTCGGTTTTCCTTAGAAGAAAAAAATAAAAATTCGATTGAGAAATCGAATTTTTTATTTTATGAAACTTTTAGTTTGCTTTTATTTCTCTATTCAACTCATCATCAGCATCATTTGTTTTGCTGACATCTATGATTCTGATTTTTGAATTTTTTGATGGCATTTTTGACAATCTGCCATCATTTTTGTTTTCTGTGTGTGGTTGAGGTTTAAAAGGTTTCAAATTTTCATTTTCTTTGATTTCGTCAGAGGTTTTATCTTCCATTTTTTCAATTTTTTCTAAATTTTCTTGTAAGTCATTTTCAACAACAGAAACATTTTTGATTTCTATGTTTTGATTTGAGTTGTTGTTGGCGTCAGCATTATTTTTGTTTTTTGGTTCTTGTATGTTTTGATTGTCATCTGTTAATGTCTTTTTTGTTTCGTTGATTTTGTTTGAAATGTTTTCAATTTTTTCAACTGAATTGTCTTCCTTAACTTCTTCGTAGTCCTCCAATCTTGGTTCTTGTTCGGAGTTTACGAATGTGGTGTTGTTTGGCATTGTCAATCTGTTGAAGTTGTTGGAATTATAGATTTTGTTTGGATAAGCGCCGTTCAATCCGCCATTATAGCCGGCTAAGCCATATCCGTAACCATAACCAAGACCATTTCCAAAGTTGTATCCGTTTCCATACATACCATTTCCATATCCATACGCTCCATTTCTATATAAGCCATTCATTCCGTAACCGTAACCATTGTTTGCAGAATTATATCCGTAAGTGTCGATATTTCTCATGGTTGGGCCATAAGTATCTGTATTGCGTGAAGGATTGAATCTGTTAAATCTGTTATAAACATTTCCATAAGGAACAGTCTGGTTGTTGTATACGCCATTATTTAATGAATTAGGATTATTTAATTGGTTGTAGTTTCTTGCATTGTTTATATTTTCATTGTAATTGCCTGGATAGTTAGGTTGGCAATCTGGGCAATATTTTCTTTTTTTATGTTTTTTATTGCCAGGGCGGTAGGTGTCAATGTTGTTGTTTGTGTCGTCTTGTTCGTTGTCTGTTGTGTCTGATGTGTCTGATGTGTCGTCGGAATTGTCAGTTTCATTGTCTAGGGTTTGAATATTCTGTGAGGTTGTGTCATCTTCAACATCAAGGCAAGTTTCAAGTTGTTCAAGTGTGTTTAACAAGTTTTCATAATAAGATGAGCGAGAATTTGAGTTGCAAGCAAGTCGATTTAATTTGGCATTGATTTTGTCAGAATTTTTGTCAATATTTTTCTTCATTGATGAAATTGACTTGATTGCATTTGTCATTTCTCCCTGTGTGTAGGCGATTGAATTTGTGTATTTTGCAAGACTTGATGTCAGGTCTTTAACCGCTGTTATTTGGGCTTTTGATAGTTTGATGTCTTTTGATATTGAATTTTTGATGTTTGCGGTCTTTTTTAAGATGTCTGTTTTATAGTATTCTTCATTAATCAAATTTTGTTGAGTGTTGTACGCATTGCTGTAAAGTTTGCTGTTTGATGTGTTTGAAGACATGGTTTCAAGCATATTTTTTGTCAAATTTAGGTCAGTTGGGTTGACGGTTTGAATGTTGCTGACTGTGTTTGCTGTTTCATCCAACTGATTACCAAGATTTGTTATTGTTGCACTGTTTGCTGAAGTTCCACAGGCGGTCAATGCAAGGCTGAGTGTGACGGCCATGACTCCTAAAAAGATTTTTTTCATAAATACCTCCAATTTCTATTTTAGTTTTCGTAATTTGCTGGCTTTTATGCATTTAAAAAAAACTGTATTTTCAATATAAAATGAGATTTTGATGTTTTATTTTGTTGGAGGTTAAGTTATGTGTGTGGCGTTAGTAATATTTGTGAGAAACAGATGTGAATACAAACTTATATTTTTCAAAATTGGGGAAACAATAAACAGTAATTAATAGGAGTCGTAAAATGGAAGACAAAAAAAGAAATGAGGCTTATAACAAATATGTGTCAGCGAAAATTCCAAAAACCAGACCTTGGCCAACACTATTCAACTCTTTTTGGGTTGGTGGTGTGATTTGTCTCATTGGTCAAGGCGTCAATGATTTATTATTGTTGATTTTTCCATCTCTTTCAGAGCAGTCAGCATGGGCATATACGCTTATTGTTTTGATTTTTATTGCATCTTTCTTGACAGGTATTGGCGTCTATGACCAAATAGGCAAATTTGCAGGCGGTGGTTCAATTGTCCCGATTACCGGTTTTTCCAATTCCATCACAAGTCCATCAATTGAATTTAAAAGCGAAGGGATCGTCTATGGAATTTGCGTCAAGATGTTTACCATTGCTGGGCCTGTGATTGTGTTTGGTGTGGTCTCAAGCATGGTTGTTGGGCTTATATATTGGATTATATCCTTATTTTAGTGTTGAAATTGGAGAGCGTTATGAAACTTGTTCAAACAATAATTTTGAAGAAACAACCAAGAATAATTGGGTCATACACGATTGTTGGTCCAAAGGAAGGAAATGGTAATTTCGGTCCATACTTTGACTACGTCATGAAAGACGACTGTTTTGGCGAAAAGACATATGAAAAAGCAGAAAGAAAAATGTTGGAAAGTGCTGTGACTGGTGTCATTGAAAAAGCAAAATTGTCAGTCAAAGATATTGACATCATGATTGCTGGCGATTTGCTTAATCAAATTGTTAGTTCTTCATACGCAGCACGGGCATTTCAATTTCCATTTTTGGGCGTTTATGGTGCGTGTTCGACTATGGCAGAGAGTGTGGCGGTTGGCTCTGTTTTGATTGACGGTGGATATTTTGACAATGTGGTATGTTGCACTGGCTCTCACTTTTCTACCGCTGAAAGACAATATCGTTTTCCCTTGGAACTTGGCAATCAAAGACCTCCAACATCACAATGGACAGTCACTGGCGCAGGCAGTTGCATTTTGTCTTTGAAAGGCGAAGGTCCAAGGGTGACTATGGTGACATTCGGAAAGGTTATTGATTGGGGTATTAATGATGTCAACAACATGGGAGCGGCGATGGCTCCAGCGGTCAGAGACACAATGCTTAGACACTTTAAAAACACAAAGACATCTCCAGATGATTATGATTTGATTGTGACGGGAGATTTGGGGAAACTTGGAAGTGAGATTTTGATTGATTTGATGGAAGATGAAGGAATAACTCTTGGTGTCAACTATTGTGACTGTGGTCAGATGTATTTCAAGAGAGAACAAAAAACGCTTTGTGGTGCTTCTGGGGCAGGTTGTTGTGCAACTGTTTTCAATTCGTATCTGATGGCAAAGATGAGAGATGGACAGTATAAGAAAATTCTGTTCTTGCCTACTGGAGCGCTTTTGAGTGCAACATCGACTCAGCAGGGTGACACAATTCCTAGTGTATGTCACGCAATTGTTATTGAGATGTAAAGAAAAGGAGAAATTATGGACATTTTTTTGACGTATCTTATAGTGTTTTTGATTGGTGGTTTTGTTTGTATGTTGGGTGAGTTGTTGATCATCACAACAAACATGACATCAGCCAGAATTTTGGTCACCTTTGTTTTGATTGGTGTCTTTTTGGAGGCTGTTGGGGTCTTTGACTACATCTCAGATTTTGCGAAGGCAGGTATCAATGTGCCGATCATCGGTTTTGGTGCGTCACTTGCAAAAGGTGTGATTGGTGCGGTTGAATCACAGGGACTTTTGGGAGTGTTTACTGGTGGTTTGACGGCGACTGCAGGTGGAATTGCAGCGGCAATTGGTTTTGCATTTTTGTTTGCATTGATCTTTAAATCTCATACAAAAAAATAGATTGCCTTAAAACGTATTTATTTTGCATAATACCAAAAATTGTGTAATATGCATTGCATAACACACAATATGCAGTAAAATTATTTTAAATTGCGAAAAATGTAAATTTTTGTTTTTACTCACATATATATATTCTAACATGAATTACTATCGCAATAAATACAAGAAAAGACGCAAAAGAAAAGCACAGATTCTTCTTTCTGTGTTTTTGATTTTTGTTGTTCTTGTTTTTGTTTATGTCTATTGTGTTGTTAATCCTGTCGTTGTTGAGGCGACAAGGCACATGGTCTATTCTCTTTCAACTTCTGCTGTCAGTGATGCTGTCTATGATGTTTTGAATGAAGAAAATGTCTCTTATGATGACATTGTGAATGTTGAATATGATAATGATGGGAATGTGACATTGATTTCTTTGGACACCATAAGACTTAACCTTATTGCAAGGAAATTCTATCAAGTTGCACAGGTCTATCTTGACAATATGGGCAAAAACGGAATTGATGTTGCACTTGGAACTTTTACGGGCTTACCATTCTTTTCGGGAATGGGACCGAAAATCAATCTGAAACTTGTACCTATTGGGGCGATGACTTCTGTTTTTGAAAGTAGTTTGAAAAGTGCGGGAATTAATCAAACAAGTCACACTGTTTATATCAAACTTTATGCAAGTGTCAGTATGATTTTGCCAGCATACACTGCAACAATTGACAGTGTGACAGAAGTTTTGGTGGCTGAGAGTGTTATTGTTGGTGAGATACCTGAAATTTACTTTGGCTCAAATTCTTCTTTGAATTTCACTCCAAGTTAGGATAAGTTTGATATTGTTCTTTTTAATTTGAGTTGATTTTGTTTGACTTAGTTTTATTCCGATTAAAAATATTTTAAAATATTTTGTAATTAATTTTGTCAAATGTCCTAATTCGTTTTTATTTTCTTGTCCTTTTATGTTATATTTTAATGTAAAGGGGAACTTATGGACGAGAATCAAAATGACACATATGTCAAGGATACTGTCGAAAAGTCTAATGCTATGAAGTTTTTGGCAGCGTTCAATGACATTGATTACACCATCAAAACACGATATAACATGAACCGCAGTATGGGATTTTCAGAGGCGGTTAGAAAAGCTGTGGCATATAACTATACGGTAAGAAAATATGAAGACGATTTGATTAGTTATGGAAGACTTAGAAATGCCATTGTTCACGGAAATGATGACTTTATCATTGCAGAACCTCACACAGACGTTGTAGAAAAAATTGAAAAAATTGCAAGGCTTTTGACAACTCCACCTCGTGCGCTTGACACTGTTGCAAGAAGAGATGTTTTGTCTGTTAATTCTTCAAAGTCTATGAGAGAGGTCATCAAATTGATTGCGGAATCTCATTATTCAAATTTGCCGGTGTTTAATGATGAAAATGAAATCATTGGCATTGCTAATGGTCAAAAAATTTTGGATTCTTTGGGGAAATATTTGCTTGCAGGTGGCAAGTGTGACACTTTCCTTGATGCTGTCAAAATTGAGGATATGCTTTCAAAAATTGAAAATAGCAATTATTACGCATTTGCAAATCAAGACATAACAGTTGAACAAGCCCTTTCTTTGTTCCATCAAAATTCCAAACTTTTGGCGATTTTGGTTACAAAAAATGGTGGAGCAAAAGAAAAACCTCTTGGCATTATGACTGGTGCAGATGTCTTGAAAATGAATAAGATATTGGAGAATTATTAATACAATATTTGACATTGATTTCTGGTTTGTGTATAATGACAATAATTCTTGAATATTTTGAGAATTTAAAACTGAATAAATCAAAAACAAATTAAAGACGTTTGAGAAAAGACAAAATTTTGATGCACGGATTTTCAGAGAGTTGCCGTTTGGTGAAAGGCAATATGAAGTTGTTGAAATTATCACTTTTCGAGTTGCTTTCCGAAGCATCGATGATGTGAGTGGATGTGTGAGAGAATGTTTGTTTTAAAATGAACAAAAAATCACTCCGCTTCATTGGTGATAGGCGAAGACGGTGGCTTCCCGTGAGTTTAAGCAGGTGTGTGTTGGCACACTGAAAGTTTACAAGTGGTTTAAAAATGCCTTGAGGGTTCTTGTAACTTTCAAGGCTTTTTATTATAAATCTAGGAGGAAATTCGTGAAAAAAGAAGTTACAGTCCCAAATTTTGTGGAATTAGAAAAAGGAATTTTGAAGTTTTGGAAGGATAATGACAGTTTTCATAAGTTGGTAAAGAAAAATGCTGGACATGACAGATTTAAGTTTCTTGATGGTCCTGCAACGGCAAACAACCGTCTTGGAATTCACCATTTTTGGGGAAGAACTCTCAAAGATCTGACAATTCGTTACAATGCTCTCAAGGGCAAAGATTGTCAATATCAAAACGGCTTTGATGGACAAGGCCTTTGGGTGGAAGTTAATGTTGAAAAAGAACTTGGACTCAATGGAAAGCCTGAGATTGTGCAGTATGGAATTGATAAATTCACAAACAAGTGTATGGAAAGAGTGAAATATTTTGCAAACGAAATCACAAACCAATCAATTCGTATGGGACAGTGGATGGATTGGGATAACAGTTATTACACCAACACTGACGAAAACATCACTTCAATTTGGCATTTTTTGAAAGAGTGTGACAAGCATGGTTGGATAATCAGAAAAAACAGACCAATGGCTTGGTGTCCTCGTTGTGGAACAAGTTTGTCAGAACACGAAATGTCGTCTTCCTATCACGAAGTGGAACATACTGCAGTTTTCATCAAACTTCCAGTCAAAAACAAAGATTTCAAAATGGTTGCATGGACAACAACTCCATGGACTCTTGCTGCGAATGTTGCTCTTGCAGTTAATCCAGAGTTTGACTATGTTGAAGTTGATTTTCACGGAGAAAAACTTGTTCTTGGAAAAGACCGCTTGAAGATTTTGAAAGAAGATGTCAAAATCATGAAAGAATTTAAGGGTTCAGAGCTTGTTGGGCTTGAATATGAAACTTGTTTCCCAGAACTTCCAGAAGAAAATTTTGCACACAAAATTGTTGCTTGGGACGAAGTTGACAACGTGGAAGGAAGTTGTGTTGTTCACATTGCTCCAGGTTGTGGTGCAGAGGACTTTGATTTGGGACAAACATTGGGTCTTCCTGAGATTTGTCCAATCAACGAGCAGGGAGTTATGCTTCCAAACACAGGTTTCCTTGCTGGCAAAAAGACAACTGATGTTGTTGATTTGGTGGTTAATCGTTTGAAGGAAGATGGAAAACTTCTCTATGCACACAAATACAAACACTCATATCCTTTCTGCTGGAGATGCAAGACTGATTTGGTGTATAAATTGGTTTCTGGTTGGTTTATCAAAATTGATGAAATCAGACCAATGGCTCTCAAAGCAATTGAAGATGTTGAATTTAAGCCTGAATATGCAAAAAAGAGAATGGTTGACTGGCTTCAAAACATGGGAGATTGGAACATCTCAAGAAGTCGTTTCTATGGACTTCCCCTTCCTTTCTATGTTTGTGAAAAGTGTGGCAAGGTTCATGTTATTGGCTCACTTGAAGAACTGAAAAAGAGAACGATCAGTCCAGAGCTTGTGGACAAACTTCCAAACATTCACAGACCATGGATTGATGACATCAAAATCAAGTGTGATTGTGGAGAAGAAGTTTCTCGTGTTCCAGATGTTGGAGACGTTTGGCTTGATGCGGGAATCACTCCATTTTCAACAAAAAAATATTTCACCGACAAAAAGTTTTTTGAGGCAAACTTCCCAAGTGATTATGTTTGTGAAATGATTGAACAAATCAAACTTTGGTTCTATTCACTTCTCATCATGAGTGTTGTGCTCACTGGAAAGGCTCCATACAAAAAACTTGTGACATATCAATATGTCAAAGACGAACACGGCGGAGAGTTCCATAAGAGTGGTGGAAATTCTCTGGAAGCGGATATTGTTGCTGACAAGGTTGGAGCAGATGTTGTGAGATATCTTTTCTCTTCTTCAAGTCCAAGCAATGACATGAGATTTGGTTTTTCTTTGACTGACGAAGCAAGAAGAAAAATTTTGGCTTTCTGGAACATTTACACATTCTTCAACACTTATGCTTGCATTGACAACCCTGCTCTTGAGGGATTTAAACCAAAGTCAGAGAATTTGCTGGTGTCAGACAAATGGCTCATTCAGAGCATAAACAAATTTGTTGAAGACAGCGACAAAAACTATGCTGACGACAAGCAGTTTGTTGTTGTTCGTGATTTTGAAAAATTGGTTGATGACATTTCCAATTTCTATATCAGAAGCAATCGTAAGAGATTCTGGAAAAGTGAAAACAAAGATGACCAGTTGACAGCATATTGGTGTTTGTATAGTGCAATCAAGGCAATGATTAGGGTGATGACTCCAATCATTCCATTTGTCACAGAATATATTTGGCAGAATATGGTTAGAGAAATTGAAAAGAAAGAAGTTGAGTGCATTATGCTCAGCGGTTTCCCAACAAAGATTTATGACGAAGATTTCGGTGACATTTTGGAAAGAACAAAGATTGCAAGAGACATCATGTCAACCGCTCAAAGACTTAGAAACGAAAATCAAATCAAAGTCAAACAACCTCTTCGCATCATGTATGTTGCAGGTGGGGACAAGACTGTTTCAGTGCTTTCCGATTTTGAAGACATAATCAAAGAAGAATTGAATGTCAAAGAACTTGAATGTGTTGTTGATGACAGCAAGTTTAATGATGAATATTTGTCTGTTAATTTCAAAAAAGCAGGAGCAGTTTTGAAAGGTGAAGTTCAGAAATTGAAGACCGTTTTGGCTTCACTTTCTGATGAAGAAAACAAGAAGGTTATGCAGGACTACAAAAATGGAAAAGTTTCAGTTGGACAGTTTAAAGACTTGGACAGCGAACTTTTCAATTTGGAGAAAAAACCTAAGACCGACTTTGTGATTGCTCATGAAAATGGCAACACAGTTGTGCTTGACATCACTCTTGACGAAAATTTGATTTTGGAAGGTTTGTATCGTGAATTTGTCAGAGGACTTCAAGTGCTCAGAAAAGAAGCAGATTTTTCTATCGACGACAGAATTTATGCATATTTTGAAACTGCTGACGAAAGTCTTGCAACGATGCTCTACAACTTTATGGACAAAATCAAACAAGAAGTTTTGATTGTTCGCGCAGTTGAAAAGATTGAAAAACCAGACATCGAAAAGAATGTCGAGGTTGGAGACAGTTTCATCATTGTTAAGTTTGCAAAAAGGATATAAAATATGGAAGAATTGTTTGATACCTTTGACATAGATGGAAATTTTTTAGGTGCTAAAACTAAGAGTTTTTGTCATTCAGAAAATCCGGGTTGTTTTCATAAACCAGTTTGGATTTGGATAAAAAATCACAAAGGAGAGATCCTTGTGCAAAAAAGAGCAATGACGAAAAAGAAAAGTCCTGGAAAATGGGATATGCCATCAGCGGGACATGTTGATGCTGGAGAAACGTGCTTACGAGGTTGTGTCAGAGAAACAAAAGAAGAACTTGGCATTGATGCAAAGGAAGAAGATTTCATTTTTCTTAAGCAATTTGTCAACATAAGAGGTTGGGAATTGGTTCAGGTTTATCTCTTATACTCTGACTTGACCGAAGATGAAATGACTTTGCAGAAAGAAGAGGTTGAATGTGTGAAGTGGCTTTCTTATGATGATTTTATAAAACTTTTGTATTCAGATGAATTTTGCAATCATGACAAAGGTTATAAGGACTGGGTTGCAGAAATTTTGAAATAAGGAGAAAGAATGAGAGTTGCGAATAGTTGGAAAGATTACAGGGTTTTGGCGACTGGTGATGGCGAAAAACTTGAAAGTTGGGCGGGAATAACTCTTCTCAGACCTGACCCACAAGTGATTTGGCACGCAAAAAGAGATTTGAAAAAGAATGTTGATGCCTATTATGAACGTAAAGACGGCGGTGGACTTTGGCACTATAACAAAACAATTCCTGAGCAGTGGAAAATTGAATGGAAGGATTTGAAGTTTATTGTCAAACCTATGGGCTTCAAACATACGGGAATTTTTCCAGAACAGGCTGTAAACTGGGAAATGATGATGAATCTCATTCAGCAGGCAAAAAGGCCAGTCAAAATTTTGAATCTTTTTGCTTACACCGGTGGTGCATCTGTGGCTTGTTCCAAAGCAGGAGCGAGTGTGACACACATTGATGCCAGCAAAGGCATGGTCGAAAGAGCAAAAGAAAATGCAAAATTGAATGGAATTTCCAACATCAGATTCATTGTTGATGACTGCGGAAAATTTATCGAAAGAGAAATTCGCAGAGGAAACACTTATGACGCAATCATAATGGATCCGCCAAGTTATGGTCGTGGCCCAAGTGGTGAGATGTGGAAATTGGAAGACAACTTGGCAGACTTTGTGGAACTTACAAAAAAAGTCCTTTCTGACAAACCATTGTTCGTGCTTATCAATTCATACACAACTGGACTTCAACCAACTGTGATTGCAAACATCTTGAAATGTGTTTTTGGACATGAAAATGTTGAGGCTGATGAAATTGGACTGCCAACTGAAGAAGGTTTGATTTTACCTTGTGGTGCAAGTGGGGTGAAAATATGGAAAAACTGACAGTTTTATATGAAGATAATCAAATTGTGGTTGTGATCAAACCACAAAATGTTCCAACTATGCCTGATGAAAGCAAAGATGAAGATATGCTTTCAATGGTCAAAGCCTATGTCAAAGAAAAATACAACAAAGAAGGGGAAGCTTTCATTGGGCTTGTGCACAGACTTGATCGTCCAACAGGGGGAATCATGGTCTTTGCACGTAACTCTAAATCAGCAAAAAGACTTTCAGAACAATTTTCAACTCATGAAGTGGAAAAGGTCTATTATGCAGTCACAAGAGGGGTTGTGAAGATCAAGACACAAAAGCTTGTCAATTATTTGAAGAAAGACGAAAAAGAAAACATTGTGAAAGTTGTTCCTATGTCAGAAAAAGGGGCTAAAAAAGCAGAACTTGTCTATAATGTTTTGGAGGACAATGGCAAGGAAAGTCTTTTGGAGGTCAAAATTCTGACCGGAAGAAGTCACCAAATCAGATTGCAACTTGCAAATATTGGCTTTCCACTTGTTGGAGATGTTAAGTATGGCAAAGAAAAGGGTGTGACTTCAAAATTAGGGCTTTGGGCAGGGAAACTTGCTTTCAATCACCCAACTACAAAAGAGAGAATGGTTTTCATGGCTTGCCCAGATATGGAAAAGCAGCCATGGAAGAATTTTAGGATGGAAAAATATTTTGTAAGATAGGGGGGATGACATGAAATCAAGAAGTGAAATTGAAGAGAGATATAAATGGGATCTGTCAAACTATTGCAAAAGTGTTGACGATTTCTATAAAAGATTGGACAAAATTGCTGGCAAGACCGGAGATTTTAAGAAATTTGAAGGCAAACTTGCCGACGATGAAATGTTGTTTGAATGTTTGGAACTTGAAACAAAAACAGACAAAGAACTTTCACTTTTGGCTGTTTATGCAAGTTTGAAATTAAGCGAAGATAATTCAGACAGAGTTGCAAACGAAATGAATGAAAAAATGGGGCTTGTTATCTCCAAATTTTCAACCGCAACTTCTTTTGTTGACGTGGAAATCAGCAAGTTTAAAGATGAAAAATTGAAAGGTTTGCAGGCAAACAAGAAATTTAAGAATTATGTGAGATATTTTGAATCTGTTTTGAGAGAGAAAAAGCACACATTAAGCAAGAAAGAAGAACTTTTGATTTCTCAACTTGGAGAATTTTTGGGCGGATTCTCAAACAATTTTGACAAGTTCACCGATGTTGACTTGAAGTTTGACAACATCAAAGACAGCAAGGGAAAAGAATACGAATTTAACCAATCAAAATATTCTGTTTATGCTGAGAGCAAGGACAGAGTTTTGAGAGAAAATGCTTTCAGACAAATCAATGGAAAGCATGGAGAATTTATTAATTTCCTTGCAAACAACTATATCAATGATGTGAAAGAAGACTGCATTTTTGCAAAAATAAGAAAATACAATTCTGCTCTTTCAGCATCAATCTACAACGAAGAAGCAAATGAGAATGTTTATAGGCTGCTGATTGAAAAGGTCAGAGAAAATGTTGGTCTTTTGCAAAGATATTTTGAAGTTAAACGCAAGATGTTGAACCTTGACCAATTTGCAATCTATGACACGTTTGCTCCAGTTGTTGAAGAGATTGACAAAACTTACACCTATGACGAGGCGATTGAGTTGATCAAAGAGGCGGTTGCTGTTTTGGGCGATGAGTATGTTTCTTTGATTGACAGGGCAAAAAATGAGCGTTGGATTGATGTTTTCCCAAACAAAAACAAATCAAGTGGAGCATTTTCAACTGGAACTTATGGAGCCAACCCTGTCGTTTTGACAAACTTTGAAGGAAATCTTGAAAGTGTGTTCACTTTGGCTCATGAATTGGGTCATGCTATGCACACATACTATTCTGAAAAACATCAACCAATTCAGACATCAAATTATGTGATTTTTGTTGCAGAGGTTGCAAGCAATGTCAATGAAATGTTGCTTTTGAGATTGCTTTTAAGTCGTGCAAAAACCAAGAAAGAGAGAATTTATTATTATGACCATTTTCTCAAGCAAATGCGTTCTTCAATCTTCAGACAAACAATGTTTTCTGAATTTGAAGAGTTTGCTCATGCGGAATATGAAAAAGAAAATCCTCTTTCACCAGAATTGTTGTGTGAAAAATATGAAGAGTTGAACAATTTCTATCATGGAAGCAAAGTTAAACAAATTCCAGAGATGAAATACGAATGGGCAAGAATACCACACTTCTTCAGAAGTTTTTATGTGTATAAATATGCAACGGGACTTATTTGTGCAATCAAAATTTCACACGACCTTTTAAGCGAAAAAAGTTTTGCAAAGAAATATCTCAAATTTTTGTCTTCTGGTTGCAGTGCGGACCCTATTTCGCTGTTGAAAATTGCCGATTGCGATTTGACAAAACCAGAAACATTTGACCAGGCATTCTCCGCTTGTGAAGAATATATTCAAAAATGGGAAGATGAACTTTAATCATCTTCTTTTTGTTTATGAATAAAAATTTGTATTAATGTATAAATATACACAATTTTGATAATTTATAAAAAAGAGAGCAAGAAAACCTTGCTCTCTTTTTGTGATTATCTCTTGGATTATTTATGACTTTTCTTTTGTGTTTATTGATTGTTTTTTGCTATAAGATAACCAACCATGAAATATAGTAAATTGTTTTCACAATTGCAGTTGCTCCAACCACATTGAGGGGGACATGGTGGAGGACAACAGCAAGGTGATGGTGGTGGCTGTTGTGGACAGCAACCACAACTGAATGGACGCAAATCTTGACAGCAACCTGTCATATATTTTGTTGAGTACTTCATGTGTTTGCCTCCATTATCATTCTATGTCAAAATTGCAATGATGTTCTTGATTTTGAAACGAAAATTTCTTTGCGATTGTTTCTTTTTGTGATAGAATGTTTTTATGAAAAAAAGAATTGATATGATTTTGTTTGAAAAGGGTTTTTACTCTTCAAGGGAGAAAAGCAAACAGGCGGTTGAAATGGGCAGAGTGACTGTGAATGGAAAAACTGTCCTGAAGCCATCTTTTGAATGTGAAGAGGGAAGTGAAATCTCTGCCTTACCTTTCGAATTTGTCTCTCGTGGAGGATTTAAACTTCAAAGTGCAATTGAAAATTTTGCGATTGATTTGAAGGATAAGGTCGTGTTGGACATTGGGGCATCAACGGGTGGTTTTTCTGATGTTTGTTTGCAGGCCGGAGCTCGAAAAATTTATGCAGTGGACACAGGGGAAGGACAACTTGATGAAAAAATAAGAAATAATGCTAAAGTTATCAATCTTGAAAAGACCAATTATCTTCAACTGCCAAAAGAAAAAATTTCTGATGTGCAGGTGGTTGTTATTGATGTTTCTTTCGTGAGTTTGACAAAACTTATTCCAAAACTTGCAAACGACTTCAATCATGTTGAGATTGTGGCTTTGATTAAGCCTCAGTTTGAGTGTGGCTTGGAGTATGCAAGAAAACACAAAGGTATTGTCAAAGATGCCAAAATGTATGAGAAAATCATAAAAAATATTTCAGAGTGTTTTGAGAAATTTGGATTTGTCAAAAAAGGTCTGATTACTTCTCCAATTAAAGGTGGAGATGGAAATGTTGAATTTTTGATTTATTTGTCAAAAAATAAATAATTAAATCTATAATCTATGAAACAAGGAACGACTCTTTTCCTCCTAATGTTTCTTAACGATCGAATCTTCTTTCCTTGCGTGGTTATGGGATGCAGGGCGTCACTCCTCGATGGCTTCCTCAATATAGATCGACAGCAGCATCGTGAACACGACGGCCTGGATCAGGCAGAACAGCAGGCTCAGCACCTGCATGAGCAGCGGCAGCACGAGCGGGAAGAGATTGCCGAGCTCGTGCGTGACCATTTCCTCGCCGTAGAGGTTGCCGTACAGTCGCAGCGCGAGGGAAAACGGCCGCACGATCTGCTCGATGAGGTTGAGCGGCAGCATGAGCAGGAAGGGCTTGATGAAGCTCTTGAGATAGCCCTTGAGCCCGCGGCGCTGGATGCCGACGGTGTGCGTCATGCAGAAGGCGATGATGGCCAGGCCCGCCGTGACGGACAGCGTGGCCGTCGGCACGGTGAACACCTGCCCCGCGCCGGGCAGCAGCCCGATGTAGTTCGACACGACGATGAAGATGAAAAACGTCG
>CAJJUK010000025.1 GCA_905195085.1 uncultured Christensenella sp. | reverse complement strand
TATATTATATCATATATAGGGAGAAAAAACAATTTGTTTGGTGCATATTTTTGCTAAAATTTTGACAAAATTTAGGCCGAAAAAAGAAAAATAAGGTTTGATATTGACAAAGCAAAAAAAGCGTGTTATAACATCTATATTCGAGGGAAAAATGAAACCAATAAAGATTAAACAATTTTTAAAACAAGAAGATCAAGAAAGACTGGCATTCAATCGCAGGTTCAGTCGCGTAACCCGAAATTTGAGTGGGGAAGGTGTTGAACCTTGGCTTCTTTATAGGGATAAGGTCACTGTTTTTGTCAATGGGAAGGCAAAGAAAGGACATAAATTTTCAAGTTTTTATTGTTTTGACGAACATGATTATTCAAAACTTAATACGCTTTTAAATCAGATTAATCAAAAGATTACGATGGTTAGGAAAACGATAAAAAGGGGCGAAAAAATTGATAAAGTTGAAGAGATTATGCGCGGTGTCATTTATGAAGTGAACAAAAATCATGACAGTGAATGTTATAAAGCAAATCAACTTTATAAAAAGACCATAAAGAAATATGTAAAGAAAATTTTTGAACATTTCCAAAGCAACCCATTTGATTCTCGAGAGTGTTCACAGATGTGGCTTCAAGCATATCGAGAACTTGTAAGTCAGCCTGAATTTTCTGATTTTTCAGATTTGATGAAAAAGAATTATTTGACTTTTGACACCGCTTTTCAATACATCTTTGATTATGGATATTTCAGACGCTATTCGAAAACTTCATCTGAAGAATATCTGGATTTCATTTTCAACACGTATGCCTTGGCGTCAAACAATGAGTATCCAACATATAGAGATTGCACTGCACGCATAAGAAATGGAAGTTGGATTCCTGTCAGTCCAGAAAACATCAGACAGGGTATGGAAATTCTGACAGATTGGTTTGCAAATGATTCAGAAAGCAACAAACTTCATCCAATCGCAAGAGCTTGCATTATGCATTGTGAACTTGTTCGTATGCAGGCATTTCCAGATGGCAACCACAGACTTGCAAGATTGATTGCAAATGAGACTCTGATTGAAGCAGATTTTCCTCCAGTTTCCATTGATTTTGACAAGAGAGATGAATATAACGACGCAACGAATAAAGCGATTGAAACCCATGAAATCGATGATTTGATTGCAATATATTATGAACAGGTTTATCAAAACGCTTTAAAAATTGATAAATGTCTTGATGGATTGGTAAAAGGTACCAAGGAAGAGACCAAAGA
Source organism: uncultured Christensenella sp. (assembly GCA_905195085.1). GTDB lineage: Bacteria > Bacillota > Clostridia > Christensenellales > UBA1242 > Caccovivens. Next base: position 21,917 of record CAJJUK010000025.1, on the reverse strand, counting down.
AAGAGAAAAACAACCATAATTATGGTTGTTTTTTGTTAAATTTGAATTAAACCCTTGACAATGGGAATATAAATAATATATAATAACAAAGTCTAATGACGCGAGGTAGAGCAGCTCGGAAGCTCGCCGGGCTCATAACCCGGAGGTCACAGGTTCAAATCCTGTCCTCGCAACCAATTTAAAAAATCGTTATATTTTCAAAATTGAATTTATAACGATTTTTTGTTTTTTAGGAGATTTTCATGGTTGTTAAGATTTGTGCAAACAGGAGCATTGAAGATGCTCAAATGTGTTTAGATGCAGGTGCAGATGTCATTGGCTTGCTGGTTGGACAAAAACATAACAGTGTAGATTTCATAGACAAATTCAAGGCAAAAGAGATTGCTGATTTTGTAGGTGGCAGGTGTGATGTTTCAATGGTGACACACCTAACCAATGCGGATGAAATTATTTCTTTGTCAAAGTTCATTGGGAACAACATCATTCAACTTCACTCTGACATTTCAGAAAAGGAAGTTGAAAAAATTGTGAAAGCATTGCCTGATGTGAAATTGGTCAGACTTATTCACGTTTCCAAATCTGGAGAGGTTCTCACTGATATATCAAAAATTAAATATGCTGATTATTTTTTGCTTGATAGTTTCAATCTGAAAACGGACCAAGTTGGTGGCACTGGGTTGACGCATGATTGGAATGCGAGCAGAGAGATTATCAACTCCTTGAACAAACCATGTTTTCTTGCAGGTGGTTTGAATCCAGATAATGTCTGTGAAGCGATAAAAGCAACGAAACCTTATGGTGTTGATGTCAACAGTGGCTGTAAGTCAACCGATGCGACTGGAGTGAGCAAAAAGGATGCTCTCAAAGTGAAGCAGTTCGTTGAGAACGCAAAGAAATGTTGCAAAAATAAAACATATCAAAAATGATATGTTTTTTTATTTATTTTTTAAATAATCAAAGTGCTTATTAAGCAAAAGAATGCCACAAAGAATGCCAGGTGGTCAAAATTGCTCTTTACGAAAGCAGAAAGCCCAACGTAAACACAATAAATCAGTGCTCCAACCGAGAAAAGAATGTTTGTCAAACTGAAAGAGAACAAAAGGACTGTGGCAATTTGTCCGACAATTATTCCTATTGCAAGAAACATAAGGAAATAACTTAGAGCATCATATGGATTGATTGTTTTTTTGATTATTAAAAGCAAGAACAATAGTGCACAGGCAAGGGCAACACCGATTAAAAATCCATAAAATGTTTCCATGCCAATGTAAACACTAGCAAGCCCCAAACAAATCGAGGTCATCACCATTGCAACTGATTTCAAAAGAAGACCATTGCTGTTTAAAAAGTGATGTTTTGATTCTTTTTTTCTTTTTTTCTTCTTTTCTTTTTTCTTCTTGTTTTCAGCATCAGTGAAGTTTTCTTCAGAAACATTTTCTTCCGAAATATTTTCAGTTACATTTTTTTCAATCTCTGTGATTTCTTCAATGTTTGTTTCTGTGTTTTCTTCTGTTTTGATTGCTTTGGTCTTCAGATACTCTGACAAGTCAAACAAAGAGATGAATTGTGGAATGATTGCCAAAATAAGAAAGATTGTGTAACCCGAAAAGTTGTTTTTGTAGTTCCCAGCAACCAAGCCCAAACAAACAAGCGCAATCAAAGACAATGTTTGCAACAAGAAATACAATGTCTTGTTCTTTTTAGAAAAACAGACACTGACAGCCAAGATTGCTGTTGCAACAAACATACAAATTAGGGCGCCCATTAACATATTTTTATTATAAACAAAATTTTGTAAATTGTCCAACAAATATATGATTTTCCATTTTTCTTAGGCTTATTTCACCATAGAAAAACGAAAAAATCACAGATTTTTCTGTGATTTTATTTTTTGAATGTCAAAATAACTCCAAAATTTGGTGTTCCACAAGTTGAAACAAGTGAAAAACCTTGTTTTTCCATTTCATTGCATTTTTCTTCAATCAGTTTGGCTCTTTTTGAGATGTTTGAAGTTTTTTTGATAATTTCTGTTTTATACATTTTTTCCTCTCCAAATTAGTTTTGTTTTGGCATCTTGAAGCCATCTTTCAAGGATATTGTATAATTGAAAATCATGTTTTCTGGGGTGGAGTCTTTGTCAACGCAATAATAACCCTTTCTCATGAATTGGAATTTGTCTTCCGGCTTTGCATTTTTCAAGAAATTTTCTGCCAATGCAGTTCTTTCCGTGAGAGAATTTGGCTCCAGAAGTTCGTCAATTGAAACACCATCTGCAAGTGCTTTTGCAGGGCTTTTATATTCACTCTTAACAAGATTTTTGAATTCTCTGACTGTGATTTTGAAGCAGTTGTCAGCAGAAACAAAGTGGATTGTCCCTTTGCATTTGATTCCAGAGTTGTCTCGTCCACTCTTAGTGCCAGGGATATATTCACATTCCAAATGATCAATTTCGCCTTTTTCATCAAAGACAACTTTGTTACATTTGATGATGTAAGCACCTTTAAGACGAACAATTCCACCTTCAACAAGACGATTATATTTTGGTGGTGGATTCAAACTGAAATCTTCCTTTTCGATGTAGATTTCTTTGCTGAAACGAGCCTTATGTTTTCCTGCGTTTTCATCATTTGGATTGTTGTCAATTTCAATTTCTTCACTGCCTTCATAGTTTGTTATGACAACTTTCAATGGGTCAAGAACAGCCATTGCACGGGTGGCAATTTTGTTTAAATCTTCACGAACATAATATTCCAATGCAGAGAATGGAACAGTCACTTCAATTGTGCTTCCCCAGCCAACTGACTTGACAAAATCTTTGACAGCTTTTGCTGTGTATCCTCTTCTTCTTATTCCAACAAGGGTAGGGAATCTTGGGTCGTCCCAACCGCTGACAGCACCGCTGTTCACAAGTTGTTTCAGATATCTTTTTCCTGTCAAAACATTTTCAATGACAAGACGGCTGAATTCCCTTTGCTTTGGAGCATATTTCTTGCCCCAACCATGTTCAACAAACCATTCATAGACAACTCTATGGTCTTGGAAACCTTTGTCACACAAACTGTAGGTTGTTCCTTCAAGACAGTCTTCCATTGGGTGAACAAAGTCATATTGTGGCCAAATGCACCACTTGTCACCAACGCGATAGTGATGTTGTCTTGCAATTTTGTACATAACTGGGTCACGCATATTGATGTTAGGGTGAGCCATATCAATTTTTGCACGCAAAGTTTTGCTTCCGTCTGGATATTTCCCAGCACGCATTTCTCTGAACAGTTTCAAGTTTTCTTCTGGTGTTCTGTTGCGGTATGGACTTTCTTTTCCAGGTTCTGTCAGTGTTCCTCTTGTTGCAGAAACTTCTTCAGCAGAAAGGTCACAAACATACGCATCACCATTCATAATCATTTTTTCGGCAATTTTGTAGATGTCATCAAAATATGATTCACTTGCATAAACAAGTGCTTCAGGTTTGAAACCAAGCCATTCAAGGTCAGCCATGTAGCTGTCAGCAAATTCTCCATCTTCTTTTGTTGGATTGGAGTCGTCCATACGCAAATATGTCTTTCCTCCAAACTTTTGTGCAGTTTCAAAGTTGATTGTCCATGCTTTGACATGCCCAATATACCAATAGCCACTTGGTTCTGGTGGACAACGTGTTACAACTTCTTTTGTTCTTCCGGCTTTTATGTCCGCAATTATTTCTTCTTCCAATTCATTTTCTGGGACAATTTTGTCAATGTCTATATCTTTTAAACTCATTCATTTCTCCTAATAGTCATATTTTAAGCGGTTTTTCGCCGAAAAGTCAAGTGAATAGGTGGGAGTGTAAGTCATATTTTGAATAGATAAAAATAAAAACCGTTATAAACGGTTCAATTTTTCTCTCAATTTTGTTTTAATTCGTGTCAAACTGTTGTCAATGCTTTTGTTGCTGATTCCCAAAACATTGGAAATTTCTTTGTAGGAATAACCTTTCAGATACAGTTGCAGGACCTTGTATTCCATCTCTGACAAACTTGATTTGATTGTCTGTTTCAGATTTTGATAATTTTCCTTGTCTATGACTTTTTCTGCTGGGGTGGAGTCAGACACAAGTTCTATCGGCAAAAAATCGATGTTTTCTGATGATTTTCCATCTTGGAAACTTTGAAAAGAAATTGCCGACGACAAAGGTTTGTTTTTGTTTGTGTTTGCTCTTTTGATTGCAGTTTGAATTTGATGTTTGATGCAAATTATGGCAAAAGTCTTGAAAGTTGTTTCTTTGTGACCGCTGTAGCCTTTTATTGCTTTGTAAAGACCAATCATGCCTTCTTGCACCAAATCTTCCAAATCTCCGCCAACAATGAAATATCCACGACTGATTTTTGTGACTAAATCTTTGTATCTTGCAAAGATTTCATTCTCAGCCTTATCATCTCCATTTTTGATTCTTTCCAACAATTCTTCGTCTGTCAGTTTCTTTATGTCTGTCAAAGTGTTTCCTCTTAATTTTCTCTTTGTCTCAAAACTTCATAAACAACAAGTGCGGTTGCGACACTTGCGTTCAAGGAATTGACACTCCCTTTCAGTGGAAGGGTGACAATTCCGTCGCAATATGTTCTTATTGATTGTTTGACTCCGTTGCCTTCACTTCCAATGACAACTCCAATAGGTCCTGTTAAGTTTTGTTTGTAGATGTTCTCTCCGCCAGTTTCTGAAACATAAATCCAAAGGCCGGCATCTTTAAGTTTGTCAATGGCTTCCTTAAGATTTGTAACTCGGCAAATTCTCATGTTTGAAATCGCACCAGCACTTGTTCTGACAACTGTCTCATTAACTTGACAGGCTCTAACTTTTGGAATGATGATTCCGTCAACCCCGGCACACTCACAAGTTCTTATGATTGCACCAAGGTTGTGTGGGTCTTCAATTCCGTCAAGCAAAACAACAAAAGCATCATGTCCTTGAGTTTTTGCATGATTCAATATGTCTTCAATGCTGCAATACTCAAAATCTACAGTTTCTGCTATGTATCCCTGATGATGACCTGTTCCACTTATGCTGTCCATTGCTTTTTTAGGCATAAATTCCACACGCAGTTTTCCTTTTTTTGCAAGAGAGATGATATCATCTTTTCTTGTCATATAATTTTTGTCGACAATGATTTTGTTGATTGTGACATCATTTTTGATTGCTTCAATGACTTGGTTTTTACCTTCAATTTTCATCTTTTACCTCATTTTCTTGAACTGACAGCATCAAAATTTCCTTTAGTCTGTCCTTTTTGTTGTTCAGATACAAATATCCAACAAGTGATTCAAAAGCGGTGGCTTTTTTGTAAGTCTCTTCATCAAAATTCTTTGCAGAGTGCTTGCTTTTGCAATTTCTCGCTTTTCTCACAATGTCTTTTTCATCATCAGAAAGAATAGGTTGCAATTTTTCAAGAGTTTCTTGTTGCTTTTTTGCATTGCAGAATTTTTTTGCAAGATTGTGATAGTTGTTTATTTTGTTGAGATTTCCCTTCAAAACTTCCTCTCTGACAAAAGCAGTGTGCACTGCATCTCCCATAAAAGCCAAAGCAAGAGGGGACAATTGGTCAATTTTACTCATAATTTTCCCTTAAACTGGTTTGATTAGTTGTTAAAACGGAATAAGATCACATCGCCATCTTGAACAACATAATCTTTTCCTTCCATTCTGACTTTTCCTTTTTCTTTTGCTTTTAAAAAACTGCCTGCTTCAACAAGGTCGTCATAACTTACAACTTCTGCTTTGATGAATCCTTTTTCGAAGTCTGTGTGAATTTTTCCAGCGGCGGCAGGAGCTTTTGTTCCCTTAACAATTGTCCAAGCACGAACTTCTTTTTCACCAGCAGTCAAATAACTTTGAAGTCCAAGCAAATCATAACTTGCCACAACAAGTTTTTCAAGACCGCTTTCTTTGATTCCTAGTTCTTCTTTGAACAAATCTCTTTCATCTTTGTCAAGTCCAACGATTTCTTCTTCAATTTTTGCAGAGAGAACGACAACTTTTGCACCTTCTTCCTTTGCAATTTCTTTGACTTGTTTGACATAATCGCAATCAGGTTTTCCAATGTCGTTCTCGCTGATATTGGCAACATAGATGACTGGTTTTGCTGTCAAAAGAGAAAAATTTTTCAGAAGTTTTTTCTCTTCATCTGAATATTCCAAAATTCTTGCTTGTTTTCCAACTTCCAATGCTTCTTTGATTTTTGTCAACATATCAACTGTCAAAATCAAAGATTTGTCGCCAGTGGTTTTGACAAGTTTTGCATTCTTTTCCAAGATTTTGTTGACTTGTTCGAGATCAGAAAGTGCAAGTTCCATTTCAATTGTCTCAATGTCATGTTTTGGGTCAATGCTTCCATTCACATGAATGATTTTGTCGTTGTCAAAACATCTCACAACATGAACGATTGCGTCAACTTCACGAATGTGACTCAAGAATTTGTTTCCAAGACCTTCTCCGTGACTTGCTCCGGCAACAAGTCCTGCAATATCAACAAACTCAATGCTTGCAGGAGTGATTTTTTGTGTGTGATACATTTCTCCCAAAACCTGCAATCTTTTGTCTGGAACGTCAACAATTCCAATGTTTGGTTCGATAGTGCAAAAAGGATAGTTGGCACTTTCAGCGCCAGCTTCTGTGATTGCATTAAAAAGTGAACTTTTGCCAACATTTGGCAAACCTACAACACCAATTTTCATAAATTCTCCATAATAATTTGGAGAGATGGGTCATTCCACCTCTCCTTGATAATTTCAATTTTCAGTTTATCCGCCAGCTTCACGACCTCGACCAGCTCCGCCAGCTTCACGACCTCTTCCCCTTTCAGATCTTCTCCTTCTTTCTTCTTCAGACAATTCTTCTCCCTCTGTTTCGTGTTCTTCTTCTGATGGAAGTTCTCCAAGAGAATAATCTTCCATAATGGCATCACTTCCAGTGGCGTGCTTTCTTCTTTCGTTAGCCTCATCGACATTTCTATCAAATTCATCTTTTCTTCTTTGAAGATCTTGTTCTTCATTTTCTAATCGACGGATTTCTTCGTCCCTTGCAGATCTTTGTTCATCAACTTCTCTACTTCTTCCGTCTAAGATTCCTTGTGCTTCTTCCTTCTCTCTTGTTAAAGTCTCAATTCTTGAACCATATTCTGCAATTTCTCTTTCATATCCTTCAACAGTCTTTCCTTTCTTTTTCTTCATTTTAGCACGAAGTTTTTTAAGTTTTTCAAGTTCCTCAGGGGAAAGAGATCCTTCATCTCTAGCTTCAAGAGCATCTAATTCAGCCTTATCTCTTTCGAATTCTTCTTTTTCTTCAGTCAATTCGGACATTTTTGTTGTTGCTGCATTAAGCTCTTTTTCTTTGTTTTCGTTAGTTTTTTGCAAAGCAGAAAGATCGGCATCTTCGGCTTTTTGAATTTGTTCGTCTCTTTTTCTTCTTGATTCAATCACTTCTTTTGAAAGAGCAATTTGTTTTTCCAGTTTTGCTGATTGAATATTCAATTCTTGATTTGAAACATCAATCTGAAGTCGCTCAACTTCAACACGAGCCGAGTTGATTTCTTTGTCTATTTTTTCTAGTTTTTTACGACGTTGAGATTCAGATAAGGTTGGATCGGCTTCAATTCTACGACGTTGCTCATTTAAGTAATTCAATTTATTTCTTTGCTTAACTAAATCACCTTTCGTTTTTGTGAGTCCCTGTTGCAACTCTTTTTCTTTGTCTTTGCCAGGTTTGTATGTGTGTTGTTTTTTATATCTTCTTTCTTTGTTTGCTTTATGAACACTGACAATCCATGGGCGAACCTCGTTGACAATTGCTGCACCTGCAAAAACTATTGATCCGATTGCAAGCCAAGGTACCAATATTGACATTAAAGTGCATAGAGCAAATAATCCTATCAACATGTTTCTGACACCATTCTTTTTTGGAGGTTTGATTGGGTCAAGTTTTTCTTTCCAATCAATAGGCTTGATAGGTTCTTCCGGTTCAGGATCTTCAGGAGGAGGTGGATTTCCTCCTCCGCCACCTCCTCTATCAATTATAGTTGTTGTTCTTTCTCTATCAACAACAGGTGGGTCCATAAGAGTTGGTGATCTAGAAATCAAATGCTCTTCTTCTCTTTCTCTAGGTTTTCTCGTAAGAATAGCTATGTCACCATAAGATAACACAGTTGCCTTCCTTTCTTTTGGTCTTGGATAAATGAGATAATTTTCATCACCAACTTTTCGCTCTGCGCCATCAAATAAAGGTTTAGTTTTTTCTTCTTCCTCTATTCTTTCGTTAAATTCTTTCTCTAAGATATCGGTTTTTAGAGATCTCAAGATTTCTGAATTTTCATCATAGTTTATATCAATATTAATACGAACCACATCTTTTCCATCTTTTAGTCCCAGATATAAAGATGGATTTTCAATTGAATCTAAGGTTGAAGATGCACTCTCTTCAAGATGTGCAATATCAATTTCATAAAATTTTGGAATTTTTGCAGATTTTACGCTTTCACCTGTGATATGAAGATAAGCATAGGATTTCCCTTCTCTGTCAATTCTTATGTTTAGATATTCAGGAGATGTTGAGCCATCTTCATTTTTTACTTTGATTGGGACAGAATATAATTTTTCTTCTGGAGAAGAAGAACCTTCAGGCAAAGTTACACTGACAATTTTGTCAGGTTCTGTAGATTTTTTTCTTTCAAGTTGAATTCTTGAAATTAAAAGGGCTTCATAACTTACTCCAGTTCTATCGTATGAACAGGCTTTTTCAATATCGCTCTTTTCTGTTTCTGGCTTTAGAACTGTTGATAAGAAATCAGTTGTAACTCCAATATTGAATGGATTTTCTTCGTTTTTGACCATTCCAAAATGTTTGTTTTTGTCAACAATTTGACAACCGAGAGCAGAAAATAGAACTGCAAATTCAGATCCTGCACCTCTAATTTGCACATCACTGATATTCAAATCTTGTGACAATTTGAGTTTGTCAACTTCATAAACAACATAATCCCCATCAGCAGAACCATCTGGAATTTCCACTTCTGGATTTTTAGCACGAAAATCATCAATAAATTCTTTTGAAACTTTAAATTGGATGGTCGGAATTTCTCTTCCTTCTTCTGTTTTTGTTCCCTTTGTGAAAATAGCCACGGGAGCAGATTTATCTTCCGATGTAACCATCAAAAGAGCATCTTTGAGGATTGTTGCACCAGAGCTGGTATAAGATGTTGAATCAAATAATGTTATTTTTTGAGCACTGCTTAATCCTAATTTTTTAGCTTCAATTTCTTGACTGAAACCGGTTATTGATTCCTCTCCAATTGTTAATGTTTGAGATTCTAATGCCTGCCCAGTCCTTTTTGCTCTTACAAGTTTGTCTTCTTCAGACAATTCTCCTGTTAGAGGCATTTCTGGATTTAAACTTTCATCAAATGCCGGGTTACTAACTCTTGGACAATCATAAACTTCTATTTCGGTATGTCTTATGTTCGTGTGTGCAAGAAGAGCATTCAAATCAGTTAATAACTGTTCATTTCTTTCCTTTGGAATTGGAAAGTTAACATTACGCTTTCTACCATTTACTTCAAGTTCCAAAGAAAGAATTTCTTTATCCTCAACTGTAACGAAAGAAGCAGAAAAAATTTGACAGGTTGTGCTTTTGGTCCTATCTGTTTCATCAAACCCTTTAATGTTTAAATAAAGATTTTCACCTTGTTGAATTAAAACTAAATGGCTGCTTCTGTTATCTTCAGTCTTGTAAGGGAGAAAAATATATGAAGTGTCTCCTGCTTTGTAAATTAAGTTTCCAGGAATTCTTCTTGGACCAATGGTTTCTGTTCTTGTTTCTGTCCTAGGCTCTCTTCTTCTCTCTCCGCTTCCGCCGCTTCCACCAGCGGAATCATCGCGAACAAGTTCCGGAAGATCTTTTGTTATTGTTGTAAATTTTGGTATTTCGTTATCTTTAACTTCTTTTGTGTTTTCAAGAGTATAGTTTGCAATTTTTTGAAAATTTCTGAAGAAGATTTCATTGTTGCTTACTGTTATTGGAAGAATAACTACAGAATTTTCATGGTTTTGTTCAATTCCAAGTGCAAGATGTTGTTCTCCATCAACATCTCTCAAACCTTGAGTTAAAATCTTGCAGCGAGTTGTTTCTTTAGGGTCTTCCTTGAAACCAGCAACGTTAACAAACAAACCATCATCGGCAACAATAATTTCCAGATAGTCTAGTTCAGTTCCATTGTTTTTTGTGTATGGAACATAAAGATAGAAGTCCTCAGTTTTTTCATCCAAATGAGAAAGAACTATTTTCAAGTCCTTATCAGGAACTCTACTTCTTCTTGACGAACGAGAAGGGGAAGTTGGTCTTCGAGTGTGGTCCTCAGAATGTTCTTCCAATATTGGAGGAGTTTCACTTTCAAAAGTTGTTATAAGTGAAGTTATAACTGGGTTGCTGGCAAACCTTTCATCGGCTCTCCAAATTTCCAAATCATGCAAGAATGAATCTCGCCAACCAAGTTCATAAATCTTACGAGCCGTTTCCGTTGGAATAGGGGAATTCTCTTCAACAAGTTTGGTTATAAGTGCTGATTGCAACCAACCTGTTAAGTTTGTTCTATCGTCTCTGAAGTCATGTCTGCAGTTGTCGAGAAGTAATGCTTTTGATGGGGTCAAATGCGTTACAACTTCGTTGAGTGTGCTTAAATCAAGAGCTCCAAAAGTGTCTGCAAATCTTTGTGCAGTTTCATTGTACCTTGCATAAATCTCAGGATTTGCGGTTTCAAGTGTATCATAATCCAAGTCAGCAAATGGCAATAGATCAAGAACGTTCAATCCGCCAACTCCATCTCTTGTTGCGTCAATTTGTTCTTGACCAAATGGAGTGTCTAAGAATCGTCCTTCCGCAGTTTTATGCCAGCCCATTCTGACGTCCCATTCACGACAATCATCGTTGCATGCTGACAAAATTCTTGTATCAAGTTCTGACAGGGGCACATTTGGGACTTGAGAATTTGCTCTTATTCTCTCAGGATTTGTTGAACGAGTCAGTGAAGGAACTTTCAAAACTTGTGTTGTGTAATATGTGCAAAGTTCTGCAGGTGTCATTCCATACTTTGAAGCCATCGCTTTGACAAGTTCGTGATCCAAAAGGTGCTTTGATCCTAAAATTGAATATGCAACAGGCTGAATATTGTTCTCTGTGCAAAATCTCACTCTTTCTTCTTCATTATGTCCAATCAAAAGAGGCATTTGCATAACTTGTGGCATTTGCAAATGTTCTAATTCACAAATTTCTTTCAACCTGTTCAGTGCCTGAATCGAAAAGTTTGAAACCCCGATGGTTTTGATTTTTCCTGCTTGATAATATTCATTCAAAACCTGCCATTGAAGAAGGACGCTGTTCATATATTCGCTTTCGTGACCCTCTTCCATTTCATTCCATGGTGCTGGCGAATGAATGTAATAACAATCAATATAATCATGCTCACCAGTCAAACCAAGAGCAGCGAAACTTTTCTCTACTTCTGTTCTTATGCGTGCCTTTTCTCTCTCCGCATCCGCTTCAGTCATAGATCCGAGCTCAGCATCTGATTTTGCGGTGCCTGGATTAAGTTTGGAAGAAATAAAAATCTTATCTCTTGCAAGGCCTCCAGCCAAAGCACGTTGAATGGCTCTTCCAACATATTCTTCATTTCCATATCCCTGTGCAGTGTCTATGGCAACATATCCAGCATCAAGGGCATCAGAAACTGCTTTTTCTGTGTTTGTATCATCAAGCATCCAAGTTCCTTGACCAATCATTGGGATTTTTATAGTTTCAGTTGAGTCACCTCTTGTAACAGTGATTTCCTTGAAACTTTCAGTCAGGTTCAACTTATCGTCTGCCATGTAATCCTCCTAAAAACATTTTTATAAGTTTATCATAATGTGTGTATTTTGTCAATTATTGTAGGAAAAATAGCGGGGCAAAAATTAATTGATTCGAAATTGTTTGTTATTGCTAAATTAGGGAGCAAAAAACTTGTTTTTTTTTATTATTTTTGCTATTATTGATATAATTATTGCAAGACAAGGAGATTTTAATGGGACTTTTTGGGAATGAAAACAAATCACAAGTTAGAAAACTTAGGAAAATAGCAGATAAAGTTGTTGCATTGGAAGATAAATACAGAAGTTACACTGATGAGCAACTTAAAAATTGCACCGAAGATTTCAAAAAGCGTTATCAGAATGGCGAGAGTTTGATGGACTTGCTTCCAGAAGCTTATGCGGTTGTTCGTGAAGCTTCTGACAGAGTTTTGAAAATGCGTCATTTCTATGTTCAAATTCTTGGTGGAATTGCACTGCACCAAGGTCGTATTGCAGAAATGGCAACAGGTGAAGGAAAAACTTTGGTGGCAACACTGCCAGCATATCTTAATGCTTTGACTGGTCTTGGTGTACACGTTGTCACTGTCAATGAATATTTGGCAAAGCGTGACGCTGAGTGGATGGGAAAAGTTTACAAATTTTTGGGACTTACTGTTGGTGTTGTTGTTTCTGGCATGGACGAAAAGGCCAAGAGAGAAGCATACAACAGCGACATTACTTATTGCACCAACAACGAAATTGGTTTCGACTATTTGCGTGACAACATGGCAATTATGAAAGAACAACGTGTTCAGCGTGGACATAATTTTGCCATTGTCGATGAAGTAGACTCCATTTTGATTGACGAAGCAAGAACTCCACTTATCATTTCTGGTAGGGGAATGAAATCAAGTGATAACTATGTCAAGGCACAAAAATTTGCAAAGACTTTGAAACCTGAAGATTATGAAAAGGACGAAAAAACCAAGGCTTTGAACTTGACAGAAAGTGGTGTGGCAAAAGCAGAAAGATTTTATGGCACAGAAAACTTGTCTGATATTGACAACTTGGAATTGAACCACTATATCAACAATGCTTTGAAAGCAAATTTTGTTATGTTCAGAGATGAGAACTACATTGTTAAAGATGGAGAAGTCATCATCGTTGATGAATTTACTGGTCGTTTGATGCCTGGAAGAAGATATAATGATGGCTTGCACCAAGCAATTGAAGCCAAGGAAGGCGTGGAAATCAAAGACGAAAACAAAACTTTGGCGACAATTACTTTCCAAAACTATTTCAGAATTTACAACAAACTTTCTGGTATGACAGGAACTGCCAAGACAGAAGAAGGTGAATTTAGAGCAATCTACAAACTTGACGTTGTCACAATTCCAACAAACAAACCAAACATCAGAATTGACGAACCAGACATTGTGTTTACAACTGAAAACGGAAAAATCAAGGCGATTGTGGAAGAAATTAAAAGACGTCATGAACTTGGACAACCAATTTTGGTCGGCACAATCACAATTGAAAAAAGTGAGTTGCTTTCTAAGGCACTTAAAGAAGCAAAAATCAAACATACAGTTTTGAACGCCAAAAATCACGAACAAGAAAGTCAAATTGTTGCACAAGCTGGTCGAAAGGGTGCTGTGACAATTGCAACAAACATGGCTGGTCGTGGAACGGATATTTTGCTTGGTGGTAACCCAGAATTTATGGCAAAGAAACAGATGAAAGATGAAAATTTTTCTGATGAACAAATTTCTTATGCCACAGCCTTCAACACGGTTGATGATGCTGAAATGAATAAGGCGAGAGCAAGATATAACGAACTATACAACGAATTCAAAAAGACAACAGATGTCGAAAAAGAAGAAGTTAAAGCTGCAGGTGGTTTGCATATTATTGGAACAGAACGTCATGAGTCAAGACGTATTGACAACCAGTTACGTGGTCGTGCTTCCCGTCAGGGAGACCCAGGTTCAAGCGTGTTCTTCTTGTCTCTTGAAGATGATTTGATCAGAAGATTTGGTGGCGACAGACTCAAGAAGATTGCAATGTTCTTCAAATTGGAAGAAGATACACCAATTCAACTTAAAATTCTTTCAAAGCAAATTGAAGGAGCACAAAAGAAAATTGAAATTCAAAACTTTGGCATGAGAAAAACCGTTTTGCAATTTGACGATGTTATGAATGCTCAAAGAGAAGTCATCTACAAAGAAAGAAACAAAGTTTTGGACGGACTTGATGTTCATGAACAAATCATGGGGATGTTCCCGGGAGTTATCTCAAAATTCTGTGACAAGTGTGTTGATGATGACAAGCCATATTTTGAATGGGATTTTGCCAAAATCAATCAAGAGCTTGAAAGAGGACTTTTGGAAAAAGACAAAAATGTCATAACAGAAGAATTCTGTGAAGGTTTTGATCGTGAAGATTTGGAAAATGCAGTTTTGAAACTTGTTGAAAAGAGATACAACGAAAGAATGGTTGAAGCAGGCAAGTTTGGAATTGATTTTGAAAAAATTGAAAGATTTGTTTTGCTTAAGGTTGTTGATTCAAATTGGATGAACCACATTGATGATATGCAAACCATGAAAAATGAAATTTTTGCTCGTGGTTTTGGAAATCAAGACCCAATTCTTGCTTACAAGAAAGAAGGTTATGAAATGTTTGACGACATGATTGAAAAAATCAGAGAAACCACATGCATTGTTCTTCTCAACACAAACATTGAAATCAGACGACCAGAACCAAAACCTCAGCCAAAAATGACAGAGGCAAGAGTGTATGACCCACAAGCACAATCAAGACCACAAGAAGTCAAAAAACAGGTCACTGTGAAAAACACAGAAAAGAAAGTTGGAAGAAATGATCCTTGCCCTTGTGGAAGCGGAAAGAAATACAAAAATTGTTGTGGAAAAAATGTTTGATTGAATGGTGATTAAAAAGATTGATTTTTTCAATCTTTTTTTCGTTTTCATATTGACAAATGCAAGAAAATTTTTATAATTTCAGATATAAGTTTAAGTTACTAAGGAGAGATTGATGGAAGAGAAGAAATGCGACAAAACAATTGACTTTGCAATTAAGTGGTGGACAGATATTCTTTCTGGCAAAGAAAGTGCAAGGCCTTTTTCTGAAGAAATGAAAGATGATTTGGAAGAAATTAAAGATGAGCATGAGGCGGCATATGATTTTTTCAGCAAAGTAATAGAATTGATTGATGTCGAAATGGAAGAGAAAAGGTCAGTTGCATATCTTAATTCTGAACAAATCAGAAGATTTGAAGAGCAACTTAGGATTCATATAAAAAAGAGCTTAGAAAAAGATGGATATGCTTATCTTCATACAGATGAATATGCCAGAGCAAATGGAGTGCTTGGACTTGCAACTTATTATGCAGGCATCAGAAATGAAGGAAACCTTGAAGGAGAACCAAGTCCATTTCCTGATGGCGTGGAAATGTGGATTGAGCCTGGCAAAGTGGAAATCAGGTACGATGAAAATGGAATGTTTAACCCAATATATCAAGAGGTGGCTCCAGAAGCTTCAAAACCTAGACTTTCGAAGGAAACAGCCGAATTGATTCAGCGTAAGATTGATGAAGGCAGGGGTGGCAAATAAAACATGCTTTGGCATGTTTTTTTGTTTGATTGAAGATTTTTCTTTTTATATTTTGAAAGCAACAAAATGTTTAATTCTCTTGACAAATATTGATTTATGTGTTATAAATTAAGAGCAGTAAAAATACTGTCCTTGCTTTTAAGTCGTGTGAACTTGAAAGCCATTAGTCCAAAAGGAGGTAAAAAGATGAATAAGTATGAACTTATGTTTATCATTGCCAGCGATGTCAGTGAAGAAAAGAGAGAAGAACTTATTGCAAAACAAAAAGCATATGTTGAATCTCACAAAGGCACTGTTGAAGGCGTTGATAAGATTGGAATGAAAAAGTTTGCTTATCCTATCAACTTCAAAAATGAAGGTTTCTATGTGATTATGAACATCTCTATGAATCCAGAAGAAGTTGATGCAATGAACAAACTTATGACCATCACTGATGGCATTGTTCGTCAAATGTTTGTAAGAAAATAGGAGAAAATTTATGAATAAAG
This sequence comes from uncultured Christensenella sp., assembly GCA_905195085.1. Lineage (GTDB taxonomy): Bacteria > Bacillota > Clostridia > Christensenellales > UBA1242 > Caccovivens. The sequence continues at coordinate 5,953 of CAJJUK010000025.1, read as the reverse complement.
TTATTTTGGTTGGAAATTTGACCAGAGACCCAGAACTTCAAACAACAAACAGTGGAAGATCTGTTTGCAGATTTGGACTTGCTGTTCAAAGAAGATTTGCAAATGCTGAAGGCGAAAGAGATGCAGATTTCTTCAACATCACAGTATGGGGTGCTCCAGGCGAAAATTGCCATAGATATTTGAAGAAAGGTTCTAAGTGCGGAATTGTTGGAAGAATTCAAATTTCCACTTATGATGCTGCTGATGGTTCAAAAAGAAACTCTACTGACATCATTGCAGAAGAGGTTGAATTTGTTGGTTCAAGAAACGGAGGAGACAGTTCAGACAATTCTTACTCTGCTCCAAGTGAAAGCAAACCAGCAAGCAAAAAGGAAACTGCCGAACTTGAAGAAATTGATGATGACAGTTTGCCATTTTAAGTCACAAAAAGTGACATATTAAAAAGTCGAAATAATTTAGGGGCATGATGCCCAAGGAGAAAAAATGAGCGAAGTTGTAAAAACCGAAGAAAAGGTTGTTAAAAAATATCGTAAACCTGCAAAAAAGAAAGTTTGTGCTTTCTGCGTTGCTGGTGAAAAAACAATTGACTACAAAGATGTAGCAAAAATCAGAAAATATATCACAGAGAAGGGTAAAATTTTGCCAAGACGTCAAACAGGCGTTTGCTCTTACCACCAAAGAGAACTTGCAAATGCAATTAAGAGAGCAAGAAACATGGCACTTCTTCCTTATGTTGGTGATTAAAAGGAGAAAGGTTTATGAAAAAAGATTTACATCCAGATTATCATGAAGTAACTGTTGTTTGTGCATGTGGAAACACTTTCAAAACTGGTTCTTGTGTTAAGGGCGACACACTCAAGATTGATATCTGCAACAAATGCCATCCTTTCTACACAGGAAAGAAGAAGGTTGTTGACTCAAGCGGAACAGTTGAAAACTTCAAGAAAAAATATAATTTGCAATAAAAAAAGAACAATCAAATTGATTGTTCTTTTTTTTAAACTTTTTCTTTTTGTGTTTCGAATTGATTTTCAAATGCCACAAAACCTTTGTCAAAAATTTCGGCTCCCTCATCAAGTTGTTTATCATAAAAAATGTCCATGAGGTCTAAGATAGTTTTATTTGCTACTGCTCTGAAAGATATGAGTGCTTCTGGTGTGTCAAAACGAGTTACTTCTTTGTTGAGAAAAGCAAAGTAATGTTGACCGATTAAAGAAAGTACATGATCAGATTTCAGAAATTCTTCTGGTGCAGATTTAAGTTGAGAATAAACTTCTTCAGGAACTTCAAAATTTCCGTCAGTATAATATTTTATAGCATTTTGGCGTCTGATTTCTTGAGATTCTTTTGTATCTTGGAAAACATCAAGATCCTCTTGTTTATAGATTTCTTGAGTGAAATCTGATGCTTTTGCAGCAATATATTTTTCAATTGGTTCAGCTATTTGCTGGCAGGCATTTTGAAGAATTGTCAGTTCTGTTAAATTTTTTGTATGCATATATGAATGAATTTTTTCTTTTGGAATTGCGAATCTAACGCAGTAATCATTAAAAACGTTCATGAATGGGCCAACTTCAATAATTAAATTGCCCTTTTTATCAAATCCTTTATCTGTCAAAAAGAAATTACAATTCTTAAACGCACCATTGATAATCTTTCCGGTACTATCAATTAAGCCGTCTTCTTGCATTTTCAACTCGAATTGAGTAGGTTTTAATCCTGGCATGATGACACTCCTTTTATGTTTTATTTTTTATATACATTTTTTAAATATTCAAATTTAAACAGCAATTTTATATTTAAGAGAAGATTTTGTCAAACTTATCAAGAGTTGCACTTTCGTCGTTCGCTCTGGCCTTAACATCACCGATGTGTGCATCAAATCTGTTGCGATAAGCTTCAGAAAGTTCAATGAAAGGCGCTCTCTCTTCTGCACTCAAATGCTTGCTAACAATCGGTTGACCTGTGATTGCTGCGTTTCCATAAACTTTGATGCGACTGTAAACTTGTTGAATGTTGTTCTTATTGTTGAAGAATGCATCAGGAATGGTGTTTAACTCTTTTGCAACTTCGGCTGTGAATTTTGTTATAGCAGTTGGTTTTCCCATTCCATTTTGCAAATGATCTGTGTAAGCAAACATCAAAGCTACAGCATCTGCTGCCAAAGCATCAGCACAGGCAACGGCTAAGTCTTCTTGAGTAAGAGCTGAAACCTTCGTGTCTTTTGTTATAACGAAATTTACATTTTCTTTTGCAACTTTGTAAGTGGTTTTTCCTTGAACTCCACCGACAGTAACTGAAATGTCCCAATCTTTAAAAATTCCATTTGTAATTTTGTTTGATTTTGTTGATACAACCATTTTTAGCTCCTTTTTCAATAAAATTATTTTAGCACAAAACCATTTAAATGTCAATATGTTTCAAAAAACATAGAATTTGCATAAAAAAACACATTTTTGTCAAAAATCATGGCATGGACAAGATCTTTTTCCCAACTTCAAATGGCGTTGTCATTCATGCAGATGACAAAAAAGTGATTTCCGCCATAAATTGTGACGGACAGAAAAAGTTGAAAAGTTTCAAAGAAAAAAACAAAATAATTTTTTGGCATTTTCCTTTTATGAGGGGGTTCCAATTCTTTTTTTGTGGAATTTTTGGATTTTTTCAAGCACTTTTGCTTTCTTATGATTTATGTAACGCAAACAAAAAAGTTAAGACAAAAGAAATTAACAAATTCTACACACAAAAATTGATTATTGTTGGTTTGGTTGCACTTTTGGCCATCATTTTTTCGGCAATAGTGTTGGGCTTGTTGCCGGGAAAACTTGGATATTTGATTGTGGACTATAAAGGCAGTGAACTGTTGAGAAATTTTGTTATTTTTGTTTTTAAATTGATTTTGTTCTTTCTTTTTGTTTTGGCGCTGCGTGTTTTTCCCGTTGTTGTGGAATGTTTTAGATTTAATAAAGCTGGAGAAATTGTCTTAAGAGATTTTGAAAAAGACAAAGAAAAATCTCAAAAAAAAGATAAAAATATTAAAAAAATCAAAAATTTGAATTCTTTTATTGTGAAAAATTCGAATTTAACGCCAAATTTTTTGAATTACTTGATTTTTGTTTTTGTTTTAGATTTTCTTGTGGTAACATTATGGGGAGCAGATTATGGTTTTTGGTTTAATATTGCTTTGAATGTTGCAGTGTTTCTTGTTTGCATGAGTTTGGCATATGAAATTTTGTGGCTTCTGAATTTGCCAAAATGCAAAATAATCGGGAAATTGCAATATCTGACCGCTTTTTTGGTTTTTGACAAACCAACGACAACACACATTGAAACGGTTATGGTGGCCATGACAGAAATCAATTTGCTGACCAGCCAAAAGGAAAGAGAACTTATGGACGACGAAAACAAAAAGGCTTTTTCTGTTGTATATACGCAAGTTAAGAACAAACTTTATAATGCGGGGATTACAGACAAAAGTGATGCTGATTGGATTATTGCCACTGTGCTTGGCAAAAACAGAGCAGAAATCAAACTGCTTTCTTTTGTGACAGACAAACAATACCAAGAAATCATGAAAGCAACGGAAAGGCGAGCAAAAGGAGAAAGCATAGACAACATTTTTGGTTATACAGAATTTTATGGATTGCGTTTTGATGTAAACAAAAAAGTGTTGACACCAAGAATGGAAACGGAAATTTTGGTTGAACAGGTTTTGAAAGCAGAAAAAAACTTTAAAAATGCCACCATTTTGGATTTGGGAACGGGTTCGGGTGCAATTGCTGTTGCTATTGCAAAAAACTCTGATGCTGATGTGACTGCTGTTGACATAAGCAAATCTGCTCTTTTGACAGCGGAGTCAAATGCAAAGAAAAATGATGTTAAAATTGAATTTTTACATTCAAATTTGTTTGATAACTTGAAAAGAAAGCGTAAGTTTGATATAATTGTGTCAAATCCACCATATATCCCAACAAAAGACATTGAAAAATTGGACAAAAATGTCAAAGAGTGTGATCCAGTTCTTGCTTTGGACGGAGGAGAAGTTGGGCTTGACTTTTATCGAAAGATTGCAGAACAGGCACCATTGAGATTAAATCAGAATGGTTTGATTTTTTTTGAAGTTGGAAAAGGACAGGCGAAAGCAGTTCGAAAAATTTTGAGGGATAATGGATTTGAAGACATTAAAACAATAAAAGATTATAATAAGATTGAAAGGGTGATTTGTGGAAAACGAAAGTAAAGAATTATTGGTAAAGACAGAAAAATCAAAGGTTAGGTTTGATGAATTGACTGACCTTATTTCTCGTCCGGAAATTATTGCTGACAACAAAGAATGGAAAAAATTGGTTAAAGAAAGAAGTTCTCTGGAAGAATTGGCAAATGCTCACGAAGAATTGAAAAAGAGTGTTAATGATTTGGAAAATTGTGAAAATGACTTGAAAAACGAAAAAGATCCAGAGATGAAGGCTCTGTTTGAAAGTGAAATTCAAAGGCTTAATGAACAAATTGACAAAATTGTTGAAAATATCAAAATTTTGTTGTTGCCTAAAGATGAAAATGATGACAGCAATGCCATTGTCGAAATTCGTTCAGCTGCTGGTGGAGAAGAGTCTTCTCTCTTTTGTTTGGAACTTTGTCGTATGTATTCTCATTATGCAGAGAAAAAACACTGGAAAGTTGAATACATTGACATGTCAGAAACGGAAATAGGCGGAATCAAAGAAGCAACTTTGATGATCAAAGGTAAGGGTGCCTATGCTCGTATGAAATATGAGAGTGGGGTGCACAGGGTTCAAAGAGTTCCAGAAACAGAAAGTCAGGGAAGAATTCACACATCAACTGCAACTGTTGCTGTTTTGCCAGAGGTTGAAGATATTGACATTGAAATTTCAGACAAAGATTTGAGAATTGATGTTTATCACTCTGGTGGTGCTGGTGGGCAAAATGTGAACAAAGTTGAAACTGCAATTCGTATTACATATCTTCCACTTAATATTGTGGTTACGTGTCAAGACGAAAGAAGCCAACTTAAAAACAAAGAAAAAGCCATGAACATTTTGAAAGCAAAACTTTATGACTATTATGAAGAACAACGAAACAGTGAATATGATCAAAATAGAAAAAATCAAGTTGGCCGTGGAAACAGAAATGAGAGAATCAGAACTTACAACTATCCTCAGGGCAGAGTGACAGACCACAGAACAAACCTTTCTTCCTATGATTTGGAAGGTGTCTTGAATGGTGACCTTGATCAATTCATTGATGCAATGATTTTGAAAGTTCAAACAGAATTGCTGAACGCAGAGACAAAATAATCAAAAAAAGAGAAAATGTCATTCTCTTTTTTTATATGGCAAATTGCAAACAAAAATTTTATAACAAAAAAGACACCACAATCGTGATGTCTTTTTCTTTTAACGGAGGTGAGATTGTTCTAATTAAATTCGGAGGAGTAAATTAAGTGCAGTGGTACCAGCATATTTATCATCAAAGATACCGAATGCATCAAGAATCATAGGTAAGAACAAGTTGAAGAAGAGAATCAATACAACAACTACTACGATTGACACGATGATGTTTATCAAACGTTTTTTGTTTTCATCTCTTTGTTCTGCAGATTCTGCTCTTGCCATTTTGACACCAACATAGATTGCATAGATTGCTCCTGCAGCGCCAACCAAAACCAACAATACCCAAAGCACTGTTTGAAGGGTGCTCAAAAGAGTTGACAACCAGCTCCATTCAGCACCAAGATCTTTAATAATGTCTGTCCAACCTACACCTAACATTGAATTCAAAAAGTTCATAAATTTATCCTCCAATTATTTCTCTTATTTATTGTTCTCAAAAGACTTGAATAATATTCTTATCTTTGATTACAAAAGAATAATATCATAAATAAAAAAAAATTCCAAACGTTTTGACAAAAAATTATAAAAATTTTTAAAAATAT
>CAJJUK010000024.1 GCA_905195085.1 uncultured Christensenella sp. | reverse complement strand
ATTTTTAATCAATTAAATTATTTTTGAAATAATTTTCTTTTAAATTTTTCAAACTTTCTTTTTTATTCTCCAAAACAATTTTAAGTTTTTCTCTGATGATTTTGTTTTCAATCTTCGCAATCATACTTTTGACTTCAATCACATTGATTTCCAACAGCTCTATGTCATACAAAAAGATTTTGTCAAAATTTTTGACATAATCAACATTATATCCCGACAAAAACTTTCTTGAACTGGAATAAAATTTGTTGTCACCACCCATTCTCAGCAACAATTCACAAAGAATATTGCAGTTTTCCAGTTCCTTTTCATACAATCTTTTCAGACAATCACTATATTGACTTGCAAAAACCACACTTTGGTTATATTGATAAAAAAAGTGCATAAAGGCAGAAAAACAACCTTTTGCACCCGCATAAAAATTCTGAATCAATCCTTCATAATATGAATTAACTTTCAAAAGAGTTTCTTTCATACTCTTTCAATATGCAAAAAAATCAAATTATGACAATCAATATTCTGCCCATTTTGGCTTTTTAACAAATTCTTTAAAATTCAATCCTTTCAAATCAACAAAATCAAACTTTAACCTAAAACATGCCAATTTTTGCCTGTTTTGTTTGAATTTTTTGTTAATTTCATTTCTTCCATATTTCCCATCACCAACAATCGCATGACCTAAAAACGCCAAATGTGCACGAATTTGATGCGTTTTTCCAGTAAGAAGCTCCACTTCAACCAAACTGCTTTCCACCCCTGATTTGATTGTATTCACCTTGGTTTCAATCTGAACTGAATTTTTAACCCTCTGATTATAAATCTTTACATTGGAATTCTCACTATCTTTAACTAAAAAACCTTTAAAAATTTGATTCTCAACATCAAATTTTCCAACAACCTCTGCAATATAGAATTTGTGAATCTTATGATTTTTGAACGCATCAACAAGTTTTTTCTCCGCCATTTGATTTTTTGCAAAAATCATAACACCTTCCGTGTTTCTGTCCAATCGGTGAACCGCAATGGCGTTTGGAAGAACATTTTCCAATCCTTTTTCACCTTCAACTTCTATGCCTGCCGACTTATAGACGACATAAACATCTTCATCTTCAAACAAAATTTCATATTTTTTCTCCAACATATCTGCAGAATAATAAAATGTCACAAGCTCGCCCGCATGAACCGCAACATTATCTCGAATTGCCTTTCCGTTGATTTTTACATCTTTGTTTCTCAACATTTTGTTGACATCAGCAAAAGAAAAACCATAATCTTGTAAGAGATTGACCAATTTTTTATCTTTTTCGACTATTATATCTTTTTTAAGCATATCTTATTATACAAAAATTAATCAATGTAAGACAAACAAAAAGGAGACTATATGGAAAATATTTGCATAGAAGATAGAAAAAAGGTAATAGTCAATGGCGCAACAAAAGTTCTTTCGTCAACCAGCAATCAAGCGGTTGTTGAAGTTGGAGATTGCAACATCGTCATTGCTGGAACAAATATTGAAGTCACAAAACTTGATTTAGACAACAAAGAAGTGGTTTTTTCTGGGAACATAAACTCAATCAAATACACAACAAAACAAGAAAAAACAAATCTAATTAAAAGGTTATTCAAATAATGCTATATGAATCTTTGTCACAACCAATAATATTTTTATTTCTTTCTTTAAGTGGATTTTTAAGCGGATTTTTATTTGATTTAAAAAATATTTTATGCGTTTATTTTAGGCGAAATAAAATAATTTCACAAATTTTATTATTTTTTGCAGTTTTTTTAACATTTTTTATATGCTTTTTCACAAATTTAAAAATTAATTACGGTGAATTTAGATTTTTTTCAATTGCCGCTTTTGCAATTTCTTTCATTTTGCAAAGATTTACAGTCAAAAATTTTCTTGCCAAACCAGCGATAAAGTGTTACAATAAGTTCAAGGAAAAACACAATGGAAGAAAAACAAAAATGGTGGAAAAAACTTAGCGTATTTCAAATAACTTGCATCGTTTTGATCGCAATCTTAATCATTGTCATCATTGTCCAAATTGGTATAATGATTAATCTTAAAGACAAAACCGACGACACAAACGATAAAAATGATGACATCATTTCGCAACTTCCTGAAGACGAACAACCAGAAACAGAAGAAACATCTGTGTTGAACAATTATTTAAAAAGCATAGAAAACTATAAAAATTAGCGATAATCAACCTAATAAAACAGGTTGATTATTTTTATTATCAAATTATCATATAAAAATTTAGAAACATTTCCTCTTTGGACAAAACTCAAGAGACCTTCGTTAAGAGTAAAATTTGAAATCGCAACAAGAACAACATAGACAATCCCAAACACAATCAGTCCCTTTATTGCGCCAACAAAACCACCCAAAATTTTATTACCGCTTTGAAAACCAAGCATTTTAATCGTTTTATTTAATAAAAATCTCAAAATTTTAAGCAAAAAGATCAAAATCAGAAATATAATCAAAAAAGTGATAACTTTAATTAGCAACTCAGAAAGTGAAGGAGCAAGAATTTGACCAGCGGTCAGACTCCCGTCAAAAGATACATTTCCAATCAAATTGGTTAAAAACAATCCAAAAAGCGAGCCATAACTTGTTTGCATAAGAGCAGTCCTAAACTCTTCTATGGAAGCAAATTCCCCTGCCATAATTTCATCAATCCCCGCTTTTAACATTCCATAAACGCTATCACCAAACCAACTTTGAATATAGTTAGAAAAAAATGCTGTGAGTTTCCATGCGATGACCAGCATTGCAAACGTTCCAATCAATGAAAAAACCATAGAGATAAATCCCTTGAAATACCCCTTAATGAAATAAAAACCGCAAAAAGCAAACAATATCCAGTCCATCAGAAAAATTTTTGTCAATTCAAATCTTTTTAAAACAAAAAAGACCTGCTTTCGCAAGTCTTAATTCAAATATTTCTCCAAATCTTTGCACTTCTTTTTGTCCATCGCAGGCACGTCCGAAAGCCTGTAAGGAATTCCTAATTCCTTGTATTTTTTTATCGCCATGGTGTGATAAGGTAACAATTCAATTTTTTCAATGTTTGAAAATTTAGATGCAAATTCTTTCAATGCCAAAACGCTCTCTTTTGTGTCGTTATATCCCGGAACAATAACCTGTCTGAACCACATCTTTTTGTTTTTTTCTTGACAGACTTTCAAAAATTTTAAAAATTTGCCCATCTCTTTTCCAACCAAATCCTTGTATTTATTGGAATCCAATTCTTTAACATCAAGGATAACCAAATCACAATAATCCAAAAGTTCTTCATAATCATCGCCATAGCCAGAAGTATCCAAACAAGTGTGAATGCCCTCTTGTTTGCACAACTTGAAAACTTCAGTGACAAATTTTGCCTGCAACAATGGCTCTCCACCAGAGACAGTCACTCCACCACCATCTTTGAAGTAAACTCTGTATCTTTTGATTTTTTTCACAAGTTCTTCTGGTGTCATCTGAATTTTTGCTTCTTTTGGATTCCACATCTCTGGATTGTGACAATAAGCACACCTAAGAGGACACCCTTGCAAAAAGACGACAAATCTCACACCAGGGCCGTCAACCAGCCCCATGGTTTCAAAACTTGCAATATTCCCCACAATTTCAAACATTATCTTGCCTCATGGAATGTTCTTGAAATGACTTCTTGTTGATGTGCTTTGGACAATCTGTTGAAGTTTACCGCATATCCAGAAACTCTGATTGTCAAATTTGGATATTTCCAAGGGTTGTTCATCGCATCAATCAAAAGTTCTCTGTTCAAAACATTAACATTCAAATGTTGTGCCTTTTGAACGAAATATCCGTCAAGAATGTTAACCAAGTTGTTAATTCTTGATTTTTCATCATGCCCAAGTGCATCAGGAACAATTGAGAATGTGTTTGAAATTCCGTCTTGACAGCAGTCGCAATAAGGAATTTTTGCAACAGAATTCAAAGATGCCAAAGCACCAGAACAGTCTCTTTCATGCATTGGGTTTGCTCCAGGTGCAAAAGGTTCTCCCGCTTTTCTTCCGTCTGGAGTTGCCCCAGTCTTCTTTCCATACATAACATTTGATGTGATTGTCAAAAGTGAAAGGGTGTGTTTTGCATCTCTATACAATTTGTGTTTTTTCAAACAACCGAAGAAATATTCAACCACTTGAACGCCAAGTTCATCAACTCTGTCATCATCATTTCCAAACTTAGGGAAATCGCCTTCAACTTCAAAGTCAACAATCAATCCATTTTCATCTTTGATTGGTTTAACTTTTGCAAATTTGATTGCAGACAAAGAGTCAACAACAACAGAAAAACCAGCGGCACCAAATGCCATAAGTCTTTCCAACCAAGTGTCATGAAGTGCCATTTGTCCTCTTTCGTAGGCATATTTGTCGTGCATATAGTGAATGATGTTCATTGCATCAACATATGTCTTTGCAACTTTATCCAAAGTTTTTTGATAGTTTTTGAAAACTTTGTCAAAGGTCAAAACTTTCTCTGTGTTCTTGGAAAGTCCTTCAACAACCAAAGCACCAGACTTTTCATCATAACCACCATTGAGAGAATAGAGCAATGCTTTTGCCAAGTTGCATCTTGCACCAAAAAATTGCATCTGTTTGCCAACTTTCATTGCGGAAACACAGCAAGCAATTGCATAATCATTACCATAGATTTCTCTCATGACATCGTCGCCTTCATATTGAATTGCATCAGTCAAAATTGAAATCTTTGCACAGAATTTTTTGAAATTGTTTGGCAATTTCTCTGACCAAAGAACAGTCAAATTTGGTTCTTGTGAAGGATTGAGATTTATCAATGTTTGCAAATATCTGAAAGAATTTTTTGTTACCAAACTCTTTTCATCGTCAGCCATACCACCAACACTTTCGGTTACCCAAGTTGGATCACCAGCAAAAATCTCATCGTAATCTGGGGTTCTTAAGTGTCTTACAAGACGAAGTTTGATGATGAATTGGTCAATCAACTCTTGAGCCTGTTCTTCAGTCAAAAGACCTTTCTTCATGTCTCTCTCAATGAAAATATCAAGGAATGTTGATGTCCTTCCCAAACTCATTGCAGCACCATTGTTTTCTTTGACGCTCGCAAGATATCCAAAATACAACCATTGAACAGCCTCTTGTGCTGTTGTTGCAGGTTTGCTTATGTCAAAGCCATATCCCATTGCCATTTTTTTGATTTCTTCAAGTGCTTTGATTTGTTCTGCAACTTCTTCTCTCAAACGAATGTTTTCTTCACTTGAGACATCAATTTTTTCCTTGTCTTTTTTCTTTTCTTCAATCAAAAAGTCAATTCCATAAAGAGCAACACGACGATAATCTCCAATGATTCTTCCTCTTCCGTAAGCGTCTGGAAGCCCAGTGATCAAACCTGCTTTTCTTGCTTTTCTGATTTCTGGTGTGTATGCATCAAAAACACCATCATTGTGAGTTTTTCTATATTCCCAAAAATGTTTTTTGATTGTTGGGTCAAGTTCTCTGTGATATGCAGCAAGTGCCTTTTCTGCCATTCTTGTCCCACCATAAAGGTTAACAATTCTCTTTAATGGTTTGTCTGTCTGAAGTCCAACAACGACCTCATTTCTTTTGTCGATATATCCAGGCTTGAAGGTGTTAATCCCAGAAACAGCTTTTGTTTCCACATCAAGAAGTCCAACTTTTGCTTCTTTAGCAAGCAATTTTTCGCATTTTTCCCAAACCTTCTTTGTCTTGTTGGAGATTCCGCACAAAAAACTGTCATCACCCCTATATTCCTTATAATTGTTCAAAATAAAATCTGAAACATCAATTGTTTCTTTCCATTTATCGCCTTTAAATCCTTTCCATGCTTCAAATTCTACTTTTTCCATAACTTTAATTCTCCTTTGTCTATATATTGTAAAATTTCATTCAGAAACACAAGATATTGTGTTTTCAGCTTTTATTGTTCCTAAATATTGTATTACATAACCCATTTCGTTGTCAATTATTTTGGCATGATAAATAAAAAGATTTCAAAACACAAATTTTGAAACCTTCTTTATTAGTATTTTTAAGAAATTAATTATTTTTTAATAATTTTTCTCAATCCACTTGATTGTTTTCCATGCCATCATTCTTATTTGTGTCATCAGAAAAATCTTCTGTCGGTGTCTGCTCTATCTCTTCTTGTATATCTTCGACTGGTTCGTCTAAAGATATGTTTTTAACGCTGTCCAAATTTTCAATGTATTCAAAAAGGTTTGCCATGGTTTTATCCTGCAAATCAATGTAAATGCAACGTCCTTGGAAAATTCCGTTTTCCCCTCTCATGAGATTGAAACCATGAAAATCTTTGTCAACTTTGAAAACCAATTCATCAAACGGCAGATTGTTTATTTGAATTGGACAGTCAAATTTTAAAGAAACAAAATAACCATTTTTTATATCTTCTTGATACATATCATTAAAAACAACGCCAAATGCTGGCATGGTGTGAGAACCTTCAAAAAGACTGACCACTTGTTCTTGCAAACCCTGCACTTCCGTTTCTGACAATTCAACAACTTTTCCATCAACCATAAGATTGTAATTTGTTACATAAGGCAACACATCAATCGCCTCAAAAAAAGACATAATCATCATAGGCACCCCCATAAAAAAGAAAAGAATCCTCATCATAAGACAACCTCCAATTTTGTTTGTATTATGCGAAAATCTTTTCTATTTATTCTTCATTAATTAAACTTCTTCAAATTGGCTGTTGTAAAGATCAGCATAGAAACCACCTTTCTCCAACAATTCCTCATGATTGCCCTTTTCAATGATGTCCCCATCTTTCAATACCAAAATCAAATCAGCATTTTTGATTGTTGACAATCTGTGGGCAATGATAAATGATGTTCTTCCTTCCATTGCTTTATCCATGGCTTGTTGGAGCAAAATTTCTGTTCTTGTATCAACCGAACTTGTTGCTTCGTCAAGAATGATCATTGGCTTATTTGCAATCATGGTTCTTGCAATTGTAAGGAGTTGCTTTTGTCCCGCTGAGAGATTGACCGAATCATCGATGACAGTGTCATATCCCTTTGACAAGGTTTGAATGAAGTGGTCAACACCAACATGCTTGCACGCTTCCACAATTTGTTCGTCAGTGACATTTGGATTGTTATATCTCAGGTTTTCCTTGATCGTTCCTTCAAACAACCAAGTGTCCTGAAGAACCATACCAAACAAGTCATGGACATTCTCTCTTGTGATGTCCTTAGTGGACACTCCGTCAATTTTAATATCTCCAGAATTAATCTCATAGAACCTCATAAGCAAATTGACAAGTGTTGTTTTCCCTGCACCAGTCGGACCAACAATGGCTATCTTTTGTCCTGCATAAACATTTGCAGAAAAGTCCTTGATGATGATTTTGTTTGGATTGTATCCGAATTTAACATGGTCAAATTCCACATCACCTTTGACATTTTCCAAAACCAATGTTTTGTCGCTTTCATCTGAAAGTTCTTTTTCTTCCAAGAACTCAAACACTCTTCCACATGCTGCTGAAGCGGACTGCAAACTTGTCAAACTCTGTGCGATTTGAGAAAGTGGGTTTGTGAACAATCTGACATAAATCATAAATTCAACAATTGTTCCATAATATTCAATTCCTCTATTTGCTGCCAAAACTGCACCAACAACACAAACAGCAACATACCCAAGATTTCCAACAAAGTTCATGATTGGCATCATAACGCCGGAAATGAACTGTGATTTCCAACCAGTGCTGAACAGTTTTTTGTTAACTTTTGCAAATTCTTTTCCTGTGCTCTCTTTCGCATTGAAAAGTTGAACAACATTATGACCTGAATAAGTTTCTTCAATATGAGCGTTTAGATCGCCCAAATTCTTTTGATTTTGGTTGAAATATTTTTGAGACTTTGTCATAAAAATCAGAGAAAAACAAAAACCAATAAGTGTTGTTCCAACAACAGTAAACGCCATTATCCAGTCGATTACAAACATCACAATCAAAACACCAATAAACATAAGTGTGTTTGAAACCAAGCCACCAATGCTTTGGTTCAAGTTCTGTCCAATGGTGTCGACATCGTTTGTGACTCTACTCAAGATGTCTCCATGAAGATGAGTGTCAAAGTAGTTCAACGGCAATTTGTTGATTTTTTTAGAGATGTTTTGTCTGAGTCTTTTTACAGTGTTTTGTGTCACTGTGGCGGTTATATATTGTTGAAAATATGACAAAATCGCACCAGCAACATAAATGCAAACCAAAAATATCGCAATTTCTGTCACTGCACCAACGTCAATTCCGGTTGCAAAACTTCCTGTGATTATGTTGGCAATGTCACCAATTTTGTTTGGTCCAATAATTTGGAAGACAACAGCAATTGCTCCAAAAATCATTGAAAGAATAATCCAACCCCAATATCTTTTACAGAACTTAAGAAGTTTTCCAAGCGACTTCATAAATGTTCCTTTCTCTGCTTTTTCAACAGCCTTGTTTTTATTCATATTCATCATTCCAGGCATATTACAGTTCCTCCTCTGACAGTTGTGACAGGGCTATTTCCTTGTAAACAGAACATTTTTTCAAGAGTTCCTCGTGAGTTTCCATTCCAACCATATTCCCACTGTCCAAAACTATGATTTTGTCTGCATCTTTGATTGTTCCAATTCTTTGTGCAACGATGAATTTGGTAACTTTTCCAGTATGTTTTTTAAGTGCCGCTCTAAGTTTTTTGTCAGTCTTATAGTCCAATGCTGAAAAACTGTCGTCAAAAATGAATATCTCAGGTTTTCTTGCAATCGCACGAGCAATTGACAACCTTTGCTTTTGCCCACCAGACACGTTTGTTCCACCTTGTGCAATTCGACTGTCAACACCATTTTCCATTCTAGAAACAAAGTTGGACGCCTGTGCAATCTTGATAGATTCTTTCACAGTGTCATCATCTGCATTGTTGTCACCAAAGTTGACATTTGACTTAACCGTTCCACTGAACAACACTCCTCTTTGAGGAACATAACCAATCTTGCGGTTTAAACTTTCCAAATCATATTGCTTAACATCAACACCATCAATCAAAACTTTTCCCTCGGTTGCATCATAAAGTCTTGGAATAAGATTGATAAGAGTGCTTTTCCCGCTTCCTGTCGAACCAATAAACGCAACTGTTTCTCCTTCTTTTGCTTCAAAGCTGATGTCTTTCAAAACGTATTCATCAGCATCTGGATATTTGAAAGAAACATGGTCAAAAACAACAGAGGCAGAACGATTTGAGTTGATGTCCTTAAATTCTCCTGATGTAATTGAATTTTGAGTATCCAAAACTTCGTTTATTCTCTTTGCAGAAACAAGGGCTCTTGGCATCAATATGAAAATCATAATCAACAGCATGAATGCTGCAATAACCTGCATTCCATATTGCATGAAAGTGGTCATGTTAACCAACATAGTAGGATTGTCAACGATATAAGCCCCAATCCAATAGATTGCCAAAGACAAGCCACTCATCAAAAGGTTCATTCCTGGACTCATGATCCCCATAACTCTGTTGACAAAGAGTTGTGTTTTTGTCAATTTGTCGTTGTAATTTTCAAACTTGTTATTTTGGAAATCTTCCGCATTTGATGCACGAACAACTCTGATACCCGTCAAGTTTTCATCTGTGACACGGTTGATATCGTCAGTCATTGTTTGAATTTTCTTAAATTTTGGAATTGCAACAGTAATAATGATTACAACCATCAAAAGCAAGAAACCAATTGCAACAGCAAGTGCCGTTGACCATTGCCAACCTTTTGACAAAATTTCCAAAACGGACCAAATTGCAAGAACTGGTGCCTTGATGATTGCTTGCGTTCCCAGTGCAAGAAAAACTTGAACTTGGGTGACATCGTTGGTTGTTCTTGTGATCAAACTTGCTGTTGAAAATCTGTTAATCTCAGCAAGAGAAAAACCTTGAATTTTGTTATAAATCTTACCCCTCAAATTGTATGCAAGACGAGATGAAAGGTTTGCCGTGCAGAAACCAACGCAAATTGCACTTGCCAAACTTCCAAAAGCACATGCAAGCATGTATCCGCCATTAACCAAAATGACAGACAATTCTGCTTCCAAACCTTCTTGGAGTTTTGCAAGTTCCAACATAATGTTTTCGGTGTAAGATGGAAGTTCCAAATCGAGCCAAACCTGCAAAACGATAAGTCCACATACAATGCCAATGAACAAATAATCAATCCATTTCAAATTTTTAAATAATCTTAAAATATTCATACTTCCTCGCCTTAAATTTAGTTTTCTTTATATTCAATGTTGTGTTTGATTTTGTCCACAATCAAAGAAAAGTTTTCTTTGTCCTGCATAGACAAGCCATTTTCAATCTCAATTTCAAGTTTTGCCATTCTCTGTTCAAATTCTACAATAACTTTCTTGGCCTTTTCACACAAAACAATTTTTTTCAGCCTTCCATCATTTGAACAGGACACTCTCTTGATGTATCCCTTCTTTGTCAGAGATTGCAAAATGACCGTTGCAGTCGAACCCCTGACATCAATGAATTTCTCTATGTCTTTCTGATAAACGTCTTCGTTTTCGTGGTCATAAAGAAATTTCAGAACCATCAATTGCCCACCTGTTGCATCAAAATCTTTTGATTCTTTTTCAAATCTTCTCATCATAGTGTGATGCAAAGATTTCAAAGATAAAATGATCGAAAACACGACTTTTCCCTCCGATTGTTAGCATACTAACTATTTATATGCTTTTCTGCGAAAAAAGTCAACTGATTTTTGAAAGTTTTATAAAAAAGTGACAATAAGTTTTGATTGTCACTTTTTACCTTTATTTATTTTAAGGTTGGATAAGCTGAACTAGTGATATTCCAAATGTTCTCATCAAAACCCAACCTTTCGTCATAGAACTTTGTTGTCAATTTCAAACAGTTGTCTGCCTGTGCCGAAGAGAATTTTATTTCTCCCGCAAAGTCAATTGTCAAATTTGTAAAACTTGAGGAGACCTTTCCTCCAAGCCCACCTACAAGTCCACCAACTTTGATGGAGTCACCAACATTGAGTTGAACAACTGAATAGCTTGTTTTGATGCTGTCAGACAAAGTGGAATTTTCGTATTGACCATACAAACCACCAACATAACCACTTCCCACAAAATTTGATGTGTCAATTTTTCCAGTGGCATAATTGTTTTTGCTGCTGCTGTAACCTTGTCCAACAAGTCCACCGGCAACAGCCCTTCCACCATTTCCATTCACACTCAAACTCATATTGCTTGCATTTTGCGAAATGTTTATGTTTTCGGCATCAAGGTGTCTGAGCATTCCAACAAGTCCACCAGCATAAATGTTTTCAGAGCCATTTGAATTTATCACAACATTGGCATTATTTGTAGATTTATTCACTGTTGTTTGACTTGAACCACTTCCAATTTCTCCAACAAGCCCGCCATATTTCAAAGTTGCTTGTTCAATGTTGATTGTAATTGTCAAGTTTGTCGTGCAATTCAAAACGCTTCCACCTGACATAGTTCCACAAATTCCACCAACAGTTGCATTTTCATTGAAATTAAGAACCACTGTTCCATAAACAGAGCAATTTTCAATCAATCCATGATTTGATCTTGCAATTGTCCCGAATTTGAATATGTCTGAATAGGACTTTTCTGCCAAATAAATGTTGAGATTTTTTATCTCTCCACTGTTACGCTTAAACAGCCCAAGTCTGTCTTGTTTTTCATTAAACTGCAAGTTTGTTATTGAATGTCCATCGCCATCTAGTGTTCCACTGAAATTGACAGACGTCCACGAGATGTCTTTCATGTCAATATCTTTTGTCAACTTGAAATTTGAATATGAAGCATTTTTAAGCAAAACCTGCATTTCTTTTGCTGAATTGATGTTCATTGTAACTGGGAAGAAATAGAGTCCACAGCACATCAAAATCAAATTCAGTCCTGCAATGGAAAACAGTGCAATGTTGGCTATGTTCCATTTTTTGGAAAGTTTGTGTCTGATATTAATGAACACAATCAGATTGACTGCCCCGATAATTGTTGACAAGATAACCAAAACAATCAAAAATTCTTGACTGAAATAAAGATAGACTTCTTTTGGTGCAAAAACCAAAACGATCAACAACAAGGTGGTAAACAAAAGTGGGAACAATTCCAAAAATATATACAAAAATTTTTTCAAAAACTTGTCCTTACGAATGTCTTTGACCTGTTTTGTTCTGCGTTTTTCTTTTGTTTTTTCATCTTGAAGAATGGTTTTCAATCCTTCATCTTTGTTGAGCAAGTCAATCACATTGACAGAAGAACTGAGCGTCAAATTCAGTGCTTCCAGTCTCATGTTGAGCTTTGAGAAAATATCTTGATATTCCTTAAAGTCGGACATATTCTCAATTTTTTCGATGTAACTTTCAAAAGGTTTAAGTTGAAGACGATAATATTTCACGCCTTTCAAAACTCTTTCACCTTCTTGCTTTTCCATCTCCAAAAGAATTTTTTCGTTTCTTGAAACAAACTCTTTCAAATCTTGAATCAAATGAATTTTGTCCGGCATATCTTCTCTAAATGCCATTTTTTCACCAGAATATAAATTCATTTTGCTGGTGATTTCAGCGTATCTTTCAGTCTGTTCTTCATTTGACAAACTTAACAGTGTTTCCCATTCTGGCATTTGTGAAATTTTGACATTTGACATAATGAGTTCGTTGTCTGTCTTGCAATGTGCCTTAACCTTGATAAGTTGCCAGTATAACTCTCCGTTTGAATTGTCCTTGGAAATTGCAATTGAAAGATATTTCTCTGCCTGTTTGAAAAAACCTTGCTCTTGGAAAGCATTGGTGATGCTTCTTAAGATTTCCACCAACTTGGCATTTTCAGACACATAGGAAAGATAGAAATCTAATTGTGCCTCTGCCTTGTCCAAATCATAGAACGCAATTGGCAAAATCATATTGACAACAGAAGAAACAAACTGTGCTCTTGTGCTCTCACTCAAATATTTGAAAACAGCTTCAATCTCTTCTCTGTCACGATATTCAAGTTTGTCTTTGTCAGTCTTGAAATGTTGCAACAAAAGTGCGATGTTGCTTGGTTCGTGCCCTTCGTCAATATCCAATATCTTTTGATAATATTTTTGGTCATCACTTTTTTGTGCAAGCATGAAATAAAATTCCACAAAACGCTCAATTTCATCGCTCTTGAAACATTTTAGAACTTTATCAATCAATTCTTCATTCAGAGTCTCAACCGCTTTGTTCTCTGCTTTTTCCACAAAATTGTCACGATTTGGAGAACTAAATTGTGCCAAATACAAAAGAAAAGCATTGTAATATTCTTCACTGTCAAGTTTGATAATCAAATTTTCCCAACTGTCAACAAAATACTCAGCAAAGTCTTTTGATGCATAAGTCAGAATTTTATCAATTTTTTCTTTATCTCTGAAATTTGCAATGTTTTGGAAAAATTCTTCCTGAGTTTTGATGTTGTTCTCTGCCATAAGTTGAGCAAAGAGCAATTCAGAATTGTTTGCATCTTTTTCCAATCCCTTGGAAATCAAATCTGAAGCAGAAGCAAAATCTCCATTTTTCAAGGTCAAAAAAATCCATTTGATTTTGTTTGCATCACTAAGTTCAATGTTGTCAACATGATAATGTCCAAGTTCACTTGGACTGATGCTCTCAATGTCAACATAGGCTTTTCTTTGTGGCTCAACTTTCTCAATTTTAACAGTGTCAATCTTTGCAAGTTCCTGGACAGAATTTTCCATTTCCTTTTTAACTTTGACTTGAATGTCTTGCAAGAATGAAGTTTGTGCCATATCAACAACGCTCTTGCAAGCAATCAATTCTTTCGGAACATCAGAAACCGAAACATTGGCAGAATCCAAAGCAACAATCAAACTGCTTTTTGTTTTCTTTTTTTGCGAAGCAAAATAAAGATATCTGTCATACAAGTTTTTAATTTCACCTGCATTATATCCCTTTTTGTCATTTGCAAAAAAGATGAAAGCCTTTGCCGTTTGCAAGGCTTGAAATGTGTCTTCTTCTCTCTCTTTTTGAGGAAGATCTTGAACAAAATAAACTTCAAGGTTTTGCTTTTTAAGTTCTTCAACCGTTTTTGAAACCAAGTTTTCTTCATTTTTGTCAAAATTCAATGCACAAGCAATGATGTCATAGTGTTTTTTGCTTGACTCTTCCAAAAATGTTTTTCTGATTTTTTCAATTCTTTTTGCTTGATCATTATAGGTTTTCGCCACTTCTGGTGGAGCATTTTTAACCGCCAACTTGAAATCTTCATCTTCCAAAATGGAAGGTATTTCATCACCAAAAAAGCGAGGTCGTTTTGATGTCCCTCTTTTATTTGTGTAAAAAACGATTTTGTATTTTGCTTGAACTTTTCCATAATGCCCTTCAAAGGACAATGGGTAGAGCGACAAAATTTTGTCAAATTCTTCTTTTGCCTGATCAAACTGGCAATCTCTGAGTTTTTCGTAGGCCCCGACTGTGAGAACTTCTTCCTCTTTTGAAGCTTGTTCGTCGACATAGAGAGTCCCACAGAACATACATTTGACCATGTTCTGCCCTACGACTTTATATTGTCTTCCTCCACAATTCTTACAAACACGTTCTCTCACTTAAAACCCTTTATTTCTTATCTTTTTTGTTTTTTATGTAACTGTTAATTTCGTTGTTATATTCCTCAAATTGCTTAAGTTCTTTTTCTGTCACACTTGGTGGCATTTTTTCCAAGACATCGTCAAAATCTTTGTTTGTAACCAAAATCACACTGTCTGTGGCAATCGCTTTGAGAAGTGGTTCATCTTTGGCTCTGTCACAAAGTTCTTCAATGTCCGCACCGCTGTACATCTCAGTTTGCTCAACAATTCTGTCAATGTCAAAATCTTTGGCAACTGGAACACCCTTCATGTTTTTTTCAATCATAAATTTTCTCGCTGGAGCATCTGGAAGTGGCAAATATATTTTCTGAGAAAATCTCCCAGAACGCATTGCTGCACTGTCAATATCCCAAGGTCTGTTGGTCGCACCCAAAAGAAGCAGGTTTGGATTTCTTCCAGCAAAACCATCTATTTGTTGCAAAAATTCATTGACACGTTTGTCGTTGTGAGTGTCAAGCCCACGTCTGCCAATAAGACTGTCCATTTCATCAATAAAGATGATTGCTCTGTCTTGTTTGTTTGCTTCTTGAAAAAGAGAGTTGATGTTTTTCTCACTGTCGCCAACCCATTTGCTGACAATGTCCGACCCTTTCACTGCATAAAACTTTGCACCAACCTCATTTGCAATGGCTTTTGCAATCATTGTTTTTCCAGTTCCTGGAGGTCCATACAACAAGACTCCACCGCCTGTTTTCTTTCCATACATTTTGTATTTGTCAGGATATTTGATTGGATTGATCATTCTGATTGTAATTGCCTTTTTGACATCTTCCAACCCAGCAACATCACTAAATTTGATTTTTGGAATTTCTGCCGTCTGCCATTTTTTTACATCGTCATCTTCTTCGTCTTCTGTTTGGTCAGTTTTTTTATTGATTTTTTCTGGTCTTTTGCTCAGATTGTCAGAGATTTCAACAAGTCTGCGTGCTCTATCCATGCGAACTTCTTTAAGTTTGCCCTGACTTTGCTTGGCCATCTGCATCATAGTTTCACTTGCCAACAAAAAATTCCTTTTTGCCAGTGTTATGTTTCCTTTCTCTTTTGCTTCCTTTCCTTTTTGCATATAAAGGTTGAAAGTGTCAGACAAAACATTCATATTTGTTTCTTTCATAAAACCCTCTCAAATCAAATTAGATGTCTTTAATCACCCCATTAATCAAATTCATATCTGAAGGGATAATTGTTTTGATTTTTGCTTTTTCAAAAATAGCCTGAGGCAAAACCGCACCCGCCCTTGCACCATCCATCCATTTTGGATTTTGTGGCATTAAGGCATAGAGTTCATCAAGTGTCATTTGATAGAATATCTTTCCATTTCCTTTGACAAAGTTCTCAAAACTAACCTTTTTGTCATGAATGTTGTCAAAGAACAAGTCGTTGTCTTCCAGCTCATATTTTGTCAATTTTTCAAAACGAAGTTCTCCGCCCGTAAAAATTGCACAATCATAATCGGTATCGAATTTTTCGTTTTTAATCCTTTCCTTAACAAAATCAACCATATCTTCAATTCTTGCTGTTGAATATTTGTCATTTGAGTTTGGAAATTTGTTCAACAAGTCAGCGACTCCAACTTTCAAATTATGTCTTTGTGTAATTTGGTTGTTTTCAAATGTGACAAGTTCAGTCGTTTTTCCACCCATATTGATGACCATAACTTTTTTGCCATTATAATCACTTTCCATAGCCTTTCCAATGTAATAATTTTCAATACCATGACTGATTACATTGAAATAAAGGTCAAATTTTTTATTAAATTCTTTAACCAACATAAATTTTTGTTCTGCTGGAATTTCTCTAAAAATCCCTGTTGCAAAAATGTATGTAGATTCAAAGTTCAAATGATACTTTTTTGTTATTTGAGCATAGTAGCCGTAGAGCAACTCAAGATTATCCTCAGTGATTCCTTTTTCTTTGCTAAAACCATTTTTCAAATAAATTGAATGTTCTTCAACAAGTTTCAAAATCGTTCCATCAAAGGAATAAACCTTGATTGTTGAGGATCCCTGGTCAATGTAATATTGCATCATGCTCTACAATCCCTCCAAAGCATTATTTTTCGCTATCGCTTTCTGCTTCAATTTTCTTTCTTACCTCTTCCATTTCTTTGTCAATGTTTTCACTTGACAATTCATCTTGAGAAGCCTGTTCCATGATGAACTTTTCAAATTCCTCATCAGACATTTGCTTTCCACTCTTGTCACGTCCTTGATTGTAGAAAGTTTCTTGACTCATTTCCATGAAGTTGTCCATTTGGTCTGTTTGAGTCTCAACCGCAGCCATAGCTTCTTCAAATTGAGCCTGAATCTTTGCAAATTCTTTTGCATCTGCAAGTTTTGTCATTTCCTTGCTTATGTCACTCATTCCACGCAAAAACTCTGAAGTCATCATTGTCACATCTTTCATTTGAGCAGTGATTTCAAAATTTAAAAGCATCTCTTGTGCTCTCTTCTGTTGTTGAAGAGTCATTTTGTATCCACTCAATGCAAGATTAAATTGAGCATCAAGCCCCTTGAGTTTTGCCCTCTTGGCAGCATCAATAAACACTTGTTTTTGTTCTTCCAAGCGGTTGATCTGCTTATTCATGGAATTGATTGTCCTTTTGATAAGCATCTTCTTTTCGATTTCTTTTTGTTGTTTTGATTTAAACAAAGCCATTTTTCTATTCCTCCATTTTCATTTTTTTCTTTTTTATTGGCTCTGATGGTTGCTTTTCTTCCATCAGTTCTTGCTCATCGTTCAATTGATTTTCTTTCTCAAACATACTCAAAATTTCTTCTTCGCTCTTTCCAATTCCATAAATTGGCTGGCTGACATCATAAGCCGCTTGCACTTCGTTGAAAAGTTCGTCCGCACTCGTAAGCACATCTTCTGAAGAAATTCTCGTTTCAAGAGCCTTATTCAAAAACTTTGCTAATCTCTTTTGGTCTTGCAACAATTCGCTGAGAGGAACTTTTGTTTGTGTCTTGAAGAAGGTGTTGCTGTCATAGGCTTCTTTAAGTTTGTTCATGAGCCTTATGTTGTACAAAAGGTACATTCCTCTTTCCATGCAAGTCTGTTTCTCTTCATTCAAATGACTGATTTTTTTTGCATAGAAAAGTTGCAACTCTTTGTTCTTTTCCTTTTTTCCTTTCTCCACCAAAGCGTCAATTTCTTTGATCTTTTGATAAACTTCCGCTTCCGCAGTTCTTTCTTGCCTTTCAAGCTCGCAAATGGAGTTGACAAGGTCCTCTCTGTTGAGATTTTTAAATTTGTTTCTTCTAAATGGCCACCACATAATTGCTCCTTTTGTGTTTGATTACTTTAATTTTTCCCATCAATAATTGTCGCCTTCATTGACTTGATAAATTCTTTCCAGCAAACTGTTGAATTGTTTTCGTTGATTCTCTTCTGCAAACTCAAGAGCTTTTTCGCACTCCGGAAGATAGAGAACACTTTTGTAAGTCACAGGATCAGAATACAGTTCATCTTCGTTTTTTATCTGAAATTTGCAAAGCATCAGTCCCCAATATGCATCGGCACATTTGCTGTCATACTGCAAAGCCAACAAGAAATTCAATTTCGCCTGCTCAAACATTCCGTCACTCAAATTCAAATATCCAAGTTTGAGTTCGTCCAAAGTTTTTTTGTGCTCGCTTTCTGGCAAATCAACAGAGGTTTGGTAAGTTCTTTTCATTCTTCAATTTCGTCCTTCTTTCGTTGAACTATGTATGCTTCAATTTCTTCAAGAACCCTGAAACAAGTTTCTTGAGTGTTGTCTTTCGCAACCATAATCTTCAAATCATCAAGTTTGTTTGCAATCTTAGTGTCTGTAAGCAAAACCTTTGAATTGGTTGTTGGATTGAAAAATCTGATGTTGTCCTTAACTTCAACAAGACGATTGCAAAGTTCATCATTTCCATTTGCATAAACAATGATGCTTTCAACATTTGCAACCATTTTTTCAATGCTCTTTTTGTTTCTGACAATTCCACGACTGCCTTCGTCTTTTTCCGGTTTCTTGACGTATTCCTTGCAGATGTAGAACACTGCAATGCCAACGACTGCCAACAAGATTATAATATAAAACGCTATCATACTTCCTCCTCATTTGAAAGTTTACTTCCACAATTCGAGCAAAACTTTGCATCATCAGAATTTTCTGCAAAACATTTTGGACATTTTTTCGACATTTCAACACGTTTGCCACACACAGAACAGAATTTGTCATTTTCTTTCAACACCGCACCACATTGTCTACAAACAAAATCGTCTGTCTTTTTGATTTGTTTGTATGCTTTGTCCAATTTTTCATAGTCTTCACTTTCAATAATAATGTTTGCAATATTGAAAGAAAAAACCGCAATGCCATATTCATTCATAAGTTTTTGACTCAGTTTGCTGAGCACTTTTGCCGAAATTTCCTTTTTGCAAAGTGAAATCTGATTGAAGAGCACCTTGTTTGTCTCAACATAGTCCACAACCACAGTTTCAAGAACTGACACCACATTGGACATCAACCTTTCTTGAAGAGCATCTGAAGTCAAATCTTCTGCAGCACCAACAAGATAGAGATAGCACTTTCTTGGGTCGCCTATCTGAACCTCAAAATCACCACTCATTCCAACTCTGTAATTTTCCTGCAAGAGATTGTCATACATCAACAACTTTTGCGAGGTCCCCCAAAGAAGTTTAAGTTTTGCCGTTTTTGACATAAACAAAATTTCCAAAGATGAATCAAGTTCGGTTTTCATGTCTATAAATTTGCTAATCAGATATTTCCCCGATGACAAGGTTTGGAGCATTTGCCCATCTTTAATCAAAATTGCGTTATGTGTTTCTGGCACAATAAGCGTCAGTTTTGGGTCCAAATTTTCAATTACGTGTCTTGAAAACAACTTTTGATTGTTTCCAGAGAAAGTGATTATGTTTTGTTCCATTCAAACCCCTTTTAATCTAAATTATAGAATTATTCATTTTGATTATAGCAAAAACATTTTTCAAAAGTCAACGAACCAAAGAAATAAACCGAATTTTCTGTGTTTTTCTTTGCTTAAAATCAAGCAAAAGTGATAAAATGATTATGTTAAGAAAATTTCACAGACTTAAAGTATTATTGGAGGTTGAAAACATGAAAAAAATTGCAATCGTCACAGGTGCGTCATCTGGAATGGGCAAACGCTTTTGCTTTGAAATCGACAAACTTGGACTTGATGAAATTTGGGGAGTTGCTCTCAAAACAGATGATGTTGAAAAAATGCATGAAGAACTCAAAACACCTTTCAAATTTTTTGATCTGGATTTGACAAAAGAAGAGAGTTTCAAAACATTGGAAGAGAGTTTGAAAACTGAAAATGTCGTTGTCGAGTGGCTCATCAATGCAAGTGGATATGCAAAGTTTGGAAGATATGACGAAATTTCCATCTCTGCCCAACTTGGAATGATTGATTTGAACTGCAAAGCATTGACACATCTGACTCTTGTTGCCCTTCCATTTATGCAAGCAGGCGGAAGAATTGTTGAAATTGCATCAATGGCAGCATTTCAGCCAACACCTTATATGGCGGTTTATGGGGCAAGCAAAGCATATGTTTTGTCTTATGCCAGAGCATTAAATCGAGAACTTAAATCAAAGAAAATAAGTGTCACCTGCCTTTGCCCTTATTGGACAAAAACGGCGTTCTTCGACAGAGCAACAAAAACAAATGCAAAAGATGCAGTGATAACTCACTTTGCAACAATGTATGATCCGGCGAAAGTCATCAAACGCGCAATGAAAGGTGCAACAAAAAGAAAAGAAGTTGTCTTGTATGGTTTCAAATCAAAAGCACAACTTCCACTTGTTAAACTTTTCCCACACAGTTTGGTTATGTCAATATGGGGCTGGCAACAAAAATTCAAGAAAAAATACAAAAACAAATAAAAAAGAGCGTTTGAAAACGCTCTTTTTTCATAAAAATCATAAAACTTAAATCCTATAAAACTTCAACAAAATCATCAAAATTTGGAAATTCAATTGTGAAAACTGAATAAACATAAGAAGATCTTTGTCCATTTGTCTCAGCAGAATATTCCAACAACCTTTCACTGTCAAACACAAAAGTTCTTGATGCTGTCATTCCTGTAGCCGTCATAGTCGCAACAAAGGTTGTCTTATCTCCGTCTTGAGTCATATCAAATGCTGCTTGAACCATGCCTGACGAAATTGCTTCTTCGAAATATTTAAGATCTCCAAGCAATTGCTCTGAATTGAAAATGTAATTTACATCATTTTCAACAACAACTGCACTTTCGAGAAGTTCATATGCTCTTCCAAATGTTTCGTCATCAGTAGTCACACTGTCAAGCCTAGCAAATGTTGTCCAAAATTTTTCTGATCCATTGTCATAATAAAGTTTTCCGTCTTGCACATAAACTTTTTTGCCATCTTCAGCAATAATTTCTGCGCTGAGATTTCCATTTTCAATTGAAATTTTTGCATCATAGGAAACATTTTGAGAAATTGCATCTACAACTTCATATGATGCCCAATTACAATTTAAAGAGTTAATGTATCCATAGACAGTGTCCAAATCTACTTCTTCGCTAATTGAAAATTTCTTATAATCAGAAAAATCAGGAAATTCGATGTTGCCAGCAAAGGCTTTGAGAGAAATATCTGTCACTGTCACATTGTTTGTGACTGTCTTTGTGGAAAGACTGTTCAACACATTGTCAACATAAACAACTTCAAAAGTGTTTGTTGTTTTAATTTCTTCCACAGTTAATGTCGAACTTAAACTGAAAGTGGTCTTGTTTCCACTTGTTTTCTTTACAATCGTCAAATTGTCATCTGTAGTTTCTTCAACAAAAGAAATTATGACGTCTGTCAAATCACCCTTGTATATCAAAAGTTCATTGATATTTTGCATTGATTCGTTGTATGAATCCAATTCCATATAATATTTGTTTTCCGCAGTGGTGAAATAAACCAAGTTGTCTTTGACATAAACCGTTCCTGGACTTACAATGCCTGCAACATTTGGATATTCAATTTTTGCGTTGAGAGAATCGCCTTCAGAAGCGATTGTTGCATTAATTTTTGAATTTCCAACCTTAACACTTAATTCATAACCAGAAAATTCGGAAACCACATTGTCTTGTGATATATAATCAACAAAATCATTGTTTGAGATATTTTCCCCGTTTCCACAAGCAGACAAAACAAAACCGCCAACCATCACGAACATAAAACAAGCCATGATAGATAATATCTTTTTCATCTTATTCTCCTCCATATTTTTATGATAACACAAAAGTACAAATAATACAAATAAAAAAGTATGTCAGATTGACATACTTTTTGTAATTTTTGTTTATTCATAAAGTGCAGAAAAGTCGATTGTGAAAACAACTGTTGTTGGAGTTTCTCCTTCTTCAACTGGGTTTGTAACTTCACATCTCCAAACTGGATTTTCTGTGTGAGTTGGTGTTGAACCATTAGAAAGTCCCAAAACAAATTCTTTCACTCCTTCAGTTCCAGAATAGTCCTTGTTGCTTCCTTCTCCTTCACCAAATCCTT
This sequence comes from uncultured Christensenella sp., assembly GCA_905195085.1. Lineage (GTDB taxonomy): Bacteria > Bacillota > Clostridia > Christensenellales > UBA1242 > Caccovivens. The sequence goes on along the minus strand of CAJJUK010000024.1, from coordinate 1,332 downwards.
CATTGGCAGAAGTTCTCCAACCTGTTTTTAATGTTGCACCAGTTTCCATTTTGATGCTGAGAATAACATACATAGAACCTTCGTCACAACCCCAAGCGGCTCCTTGTTCTGCTGACATAATTGCTGCTGAACCTTCAGCTTTATAGTTGTTGTCTCCAAGATATGTAAGTTTTAAATCATCAGCATTTTTCCAATCTGTTCTTCCACCAAAATCAACGACCTTGTCTGTTGGTGTTGCAACAACATTGTCATTTGTTTTTGTTCCACCACAAGAAGCAAGAAGAACGCCTCCCACGAGAACCATAACCATGCAAGCCAAAATTGACATTACTTTTTTCATGCTTAAACTTTTCATTATTTCCCTCCTTATTGAAATCAATATGATTTTAGCATAGGTCAAGAAAGATTGTCAAACGAATTTATGTACATTTTCATCTTTTCCATTTCCCAAAATTAGTTTCAACCAATTTTATAGAAATATGCATAAATAATTTAATATATAATTAACATTTTTAAATGAATTTTAATACATTGTAATGTGCAACAAAAACTTAAAGCACATAAAAGTCGTACATAAAGATAAATTTAATAGGAGGCACAAATGAACTTTTTCGGAGGCTCTAATTGTGGCGATGTAGGCAGAGATTGTGGCGGTTGCGGAATGGACTGCTGTTCACTTATCTTCTTACTTTTGCTTTTACAAAACTGTGGTTGCGGTTTTGGCGGAATGAAAGGCGGAGAAATCTGCATTGACTGCGGAACTCTTTTGTTCTTAATTTTGCTTTCAAACTGTGGTGGTTGCAACAACTGCAAATAATTGCCGTAGTTTTAAGGAAGTTCTTCATTTTGAGGAACTTCTTTTTTTGTTTGAAACCGGAAAATTTCATGATTATTGTTTACTTTTTCGTTTTTTTATTGTAAAATAAAGATATAATTCTTATAAGGAGAAAAATATGAACGTAGAAAGAAAATTTGGCGAAGGAACAGAACTTATTTGGCATGACAGAAAAAGATGGTGCGGAATGCCTTTGTCTTTCACTAGATATTATCTTGTAAGGAAACCTGGTCAATGGGTTAAAGTGTTCTCAAACATCGGGCTTTTGTATTCTTCTGTAAACGAAATTAACTTGTACAGAATCTATGACATTTCACTTCATCAATCACTCACGGGAAAAATCTTCAATACAGGTAATGTAATTTTGTTGAGCAACGATGAAAGCAACCCTAGATTTGTTTTAAGAAATGTTAAAAATCCATTCCAAGTGAGAGAAATTTTCTCTAATCTTATTGAAGAACAAAGAAAACTCAACAACGTTCGTGTTTCAGAATTCC
>CAJJUK010000023.1 GCA_905195085.1 uncultured Christensenella sp. | reverse complement strand
TAAAAATATTTTTTTGGAATTTTTTTCTATTTATTTAACAGCAGAAAAAATTTTTTTATTCGGAAAATTGAGGATAAAAATTTGCAATAAAAATTAATTTTTTTAAATTAAGTTATTAAAACAACGGCAACCTTGGAAATTGTTGTTATTGTTGCTGTTTGAGAGCCCAAGCAAAAGCAGAAGCAAGATGTTTGTGTTGGTTGCAAGATTTGTATCATTTGAAGAGCTTAATACCGAAAGCAAAAACACCCATAAAATATCTTGTGACATAATTCCCTCCTTTTCAACAAAATATTTCAAAATAAGTCCAAAAGAGATTTCTTTTCCTTTTGACTTTTTATCTTTTGTTTGGGAAAATATTATTGAAAGAAAAATCTTTCAGCACAACCATTAAGAAGTTGTCTTAATGTTTGTTGCTTTGGTTTAATATATGTGAGCGAAAGGTTAAATGTTACCAAAAAGGAGAAAAAATGAATAAATTGTTGAGAATTACCGAAAGAAACAAATTTGAAATGCAGGATCTGCTTCCAAATGACAGCTGCACAAACAAGTTGGCACTATATTTTCAAAATTTTTCAGATCAGACAAGAATCAAAATTTTGTCCGCTCTTTCAATCAAAGAATTGTGCGTGAATGATCTGTCAAAACTTCTTGGAATCAATCAAACAACCATCTCTCATCAACTTAAAACTTTGAAAGATCAAGACATGGTGGAATATAAGAGAGAGGGGAAGATTTTGATTTATCGCATCAAATCTCCAATTGTCAATGAAATGATGATGTATGCCGTCAAAAGTTTGTCTTAGGCGAAAAACTGCACTTTGGCTCATTTTTGCCAAAAATGTCAAAAAGCATCGCGGTTACATTTGTTTTTTCGCCCTTGCGACCAAACGAAAACGCACTCCACTTTGCGTGTTGGCGTTTTGTTGCAACTTTCTTGCGAAGTGAAAGATTCTAAGAAAAAGAGAAATAGTTTCATATAAAAGTTTTCTTGTTGACAAAATTTTCAAAAGAAAGTATAATTTGGGGCATGAAGAAAAAATTGTTGTTACATTCTTGTTGTGGCCCATGTTCGACGGTTGTTATTGAAAGGTTGAAAGATGACTTTGATGTGACCGTTTTCTATTTTAATCCAAACATTGAACCAAGAGAAGAATACGAAAAAAGAAAGGGTGAGCAACAAAAAGTTTGTGAATTTTTCAATGTCCCTTTCATTGATTATGATTACGACAATGCTGGGTGGCGCAAGTTTGTTGAAGGACTTGAAAATGAAAGAGAAGGTGGGGCTAGATGTGAAAAATGCTTTCTTTTCAGATTGAATGGCACTGCAAGATATGCCAAAGAAAATGGATTCGAAATTTTTGCAACCACACTTTCTGTGAGTCCACATAAAAATACCTTGGTCATAAACAAGGTGGGAGAAGAAATTTCAAAAGAAGCAGAGATTGAATTTTTGCCAGAAAGTTTCAAAAAGAAAGATGGATATTTGAGAAGCATCAATCTTTCCAAGGAACTTGAACTTTACAGACAAAATTATTGTGGTTGCAGTTTTGCGAACTGGAATTTGAAAAAATAAATTTTGGAGATTGATTTTGAGTAAATATAACAAAGATTTCATTCAATATAGTGAAGAAAAAGTGAAAGATGAAACAAAACATCTTGCGTTGTATTTTACCACGCATATTTTTCTTTATATTATATTGATATTTTTTCTGATTTTCTTTGCTTGGTACACAGTTTTCATTACCACTCACAAATTTTATGAGGTCAGAGGCGTTTCAATGATGCCAACACTCAACAGTCAAATCACGGAAGAACAACTTATTAATGACACCGAAAATGCACAAAACTTGGCTTATGATGCAGTGTATGTTGACAAAATCACAAATCCTGAAATTTTTGACATCATTGTTGTTGAACGACCAGGCTCTTCAAGTGTCATTAAGCGATTGATGGCGAAGGAAGGAGATTACATTACAATTGCAAAAGGAGAATCTCCAAATGGTGCAGAATGTTTTTATTTCTACAGAATCCCAAGTGGTGTCAATCCTGAGGATTACAGTGATGAACAAGCATTGGTAAAAGAAAATGGCGAAAATGGTTATCAAATTTACAACAGTGAAACGCTTTGGATTCATAAAGCTAAATCTCAAATTGTAACCGCTCCAATAGGTTCTTGGGAATATGAATATAATTTCTATTCAACTTTTCTTGCTCGTTATGAGGTTGACAGTGATGGGTATTATGTTTCTGAGAGTGGACTGGTCTATGTTCAAGTTCCAGATAATATGGTCTTCTATATGGGCGACAACAGAGAATATTCGTCCGATTGTCGTGAAAATGGTTTCTGCAATGAAGACTATATTGTTGGCAGAGCGGAATTTATTGTCTATGATTACAACTTTGCAAATCGTCTTTGGGAAGTTATCAAATTCTACTTCAGAGAAATGGAGGACTTCTTTGCCAGATAATTTTCTTTGTTTTTATGCGTTTTTATTTGCTAAATCCCTTTATTTATGCTAGAATAACAATAGCATTGATATGCGAAAATTATCATCAAAAGGAGATAGATTAAAGATGAACAAAGGTGAATTCATTAAAGCAGTTGCTGAAAAAGCAAATTGCACACAAAAAGACGCTGGTATTGTTTTTGATTCTGTTATCGATACAATTGTTAGTGTTCTTAAAAAAGGAGAGAAGATTCAAATCCCTGGTTTCGGTTCTTTCGAACTCGTTTCTAAGGCTGCAACTACAAAAATCAATCCTCTCACTAAAAAACCTGTTAAGGTTGCTGCATGCAAAATGCCTAAATTTAAATTCGGCAAGAGCTTTAAAGCAGTTTTCAATGACTAATGAACATCTTTTAGAAAAGTCAACATTTGTTTGTTGACTTTTTTTATTTTGTTAGATTGTTGAAAGAAGGGCGAAAAAAGCCAGACAGGTGTTTCTGTCTGGCTCAAAGCCTTGTGAAAAGGCTTTTGTTTGCACTGCAGTGCAAACTTTTTCGCCCACCATTATTGTTCTCTCAGTTCTTTTTCCAAGTCTATAATGATATAACCTTGAGGCATTTTGCAAAGAGGACATTCTTTGAAACCTTCTTTTGCGATGCTGACATAACCGCAAGAAGAACATTTCCATTCAGTTGGGTTGTTGCGTTTATACATCCTATTGCTTTTATAAAGAGAGGCAAGATAATCCAAAATCTTATGATGAGTGGATTCAACATTTGCCACCATTTCAAAAGACTTGGCGATATCAAGAAAGCCTTCATCTTTTGCTATTCTTGCAAAACTTGGATAGATGTTGTCTGCTTCTGACAACTCAATTTTACTTTCTTCCAAAAGACTGTTTCTCAGTTCCGGCTCTTCGAATGGAAAACCTGCTTCAATTGATATGTTTTTGACACTGCCATTGCTTTTTTCAATGATGTAGTCATAAAAGATTTTTGCATGAGCCATTTCGTTTTTAGCCAACGTTTTCATGGTATCAGACAAAAATTGTTGATTGTCTGCTAGTGCTTTTTTGGACATGAATTGATATCTTGCACCTGCTTGACATTCTGCTGCAAAAGAACGAGCCAAGTTTGTTTTTGTTACGCTGTCATTAAATTCCATAAAAATTCTCCTTTTTCACATAAGGGAATATTGCCAAAATAAATAAACTTAAACATTCGCAATTTATTTGCATTTTTTTTGTTTATTGTTTACAATAATATTAACGGAAAAGGAGTCAATATGTTTCTTGGTGATAAAGGTAGTCCAACTAAATATTCAACAGTGAGATTGAACTATGACATTATCATAGACAATGAAAAATTCACTTTGCAAAAAATGACAAGAAAACTTGGCTTTTATACCATTTTGTTTAAAGAAAAAATCAAAGATGTTGAAACAATCTATGACACTGACAAAAACCTTTTGACAGGCGCAGGACTTATTATAAGAAAAAAGGTGACACCAAAGAGAGCATATTTTTCTTTGGTTAGAGTGACATCAATGAGCAACATTCAAAATCGAGAGAAAAAATCGTTTTTGGGTGAGTGTGAACCAAAAGATCAACCAAGTGATTTTCCTGTTCAAATTGCTGATGCAATCAACAAGGTTTTCAACAATCTTTTCACAATCAATGTTGTGGACATTGTCAAACACAGCACGCCATATCTCAGACTTGAAATTGGTGGAAATAGATACAGAATCATAAGCGGAACTGGATATGAAGCAGAAATTGCTTTTGAGAACTTGAAAGTTAAAGATGTAAGAACCGGAAGAAAGGGCAAAAAGAGAATCTTCTCTTTGAAGATGGAACTTGATCCAAATTATGAGAAAGAAAGACAACAAATCCTAGATGTCATTGATAAATATTGCAAGGAATTGGTTTATATCGACAGACATCGTTTCCAAATTGCAGAGGTTTTGGTTAAACCGCCAGTTGTAAAACAAGACAATGACAAGTCAAAGAAGGATAAAAAAGACAAAAAGAAGAAAAAAATTGAAGAAGAAATTTAAAATTTCTTCTTTTTTTGTTATTTTTTGTTGAAAAATGTTTAATTTTTGATGTTTTTAACATATTTTTTTTATAAGTTTTTTAATTTTTTGTCCGCTCATATAAATATAGAGTGAAAAAGAAAGACAAGAAGAGTAATTTAACATTCAAAACAAAACTGTGTTATGGGATTGGAAATCTTGGTTATGGTTCCATGGGACAAACTGTCAGCAGTTTTATCATGTTTTTCGCGACAAGTGTTTTGGGCTTGCCGGGCTTTTTGGTTGGCATAACGATTGCAATCACATCTCTTTGGGACGGGCTTTCAGATCCGTTGATTGGCTATCTTTCTGACAGAACGAAGAGCAAGTTTTTTGGACGACGATTGGGGCATATGTTGTTTGCAAGTTTTGCATTGGCAATCAACAACATTTTGCTTTGGGTTTGCCCACAATCAGACAGTCAGGCAGTTATAATTTTGTGGTTGTTGTCATTTTTGCTTTTACAAGAAACATTTAACACTTTTTTTGCAACGCCATATTCAGCCCTTTGCATTGACATTGCTCCAGATTATAATGACCAAACAAAAATGCAAGGTTTTAAGACAGTTTTTTACATCATGGGACTTATTATGCCAAGCATTTTGATGTATTTCTTCATGCCATCTGCAGGAATTGGCACGCAAGGACAATTCAATCGTCAAGGCTACATCAACATTGCGTGTGTCAATTCCGCCTTGGCACTTATTTGCGGACTGATTACAGTTTTTGGAACAATGAAAAGAGTTCGTTCAATGCCCAACTATGCCCAAAGCATGGAAAGCGAAAATGGTGAAAAAGAAAACATTGAAGATAATGTTGTTGATGAAAATTCTAATAAAGAAATTAAGAAATCAAAAAAACATAAAAAAGGTCACAGCTTGTCCACCATTTTGGCCGGTTATATTGAAACATTCAAGAAAAAAGATTTCAGAACGGTCATGCTAGGCTATTCCGTTTCTTTGATTGCGACGGTTTTCATCACGTCCGTTGGAATGCATTTGTTCACTTTCTGTTATCATTTTTCCAGTACACAAATTTCAATTTTGATGATATGTTTGTTTGGTGGAGCAATTGTTTCACAAGCACTTTGGGTGAACATAGTGAAGAAGTACGACAAAAAACAAACACTCATTTTTGCTCTTTCGGTCATTTTGTTTGGCATTGCCATGACAAGCATAACCTTTTTGTTTAGGCTGTATTGCTCAAGCGATTATATCTTTTGGTTTGTCTTGCCGTGTATGTTTATTTGTGGCATAGGCTCAGGGGCACTTTACTCTCTTCCACATTCAATGTATGCCGACGTTGTGACGATGGAACAATATAAAACGGGAGTGAATAATGCGGGAAGATACACAGGATATTACACTTTCACATACAATTTTTCAAATTCAATTGCATTGCTTTTCATTGGGCTGCTTTTAGATTTGGTCAAGTTTGATTCTTCGCAACCAGTGCAGGCTCTTTCCGTCCAAGCAGGACTTGGAAAAATTGTGTTTTTTGGAAGTGCAATTTCTCTGACTTTGGCAATTATCATCTTTTCCAGATATAGCATAAAACGCTCCGATGTTTTGAAAGTTCAAATCAAAGCAAACGAAAACAAAGAAAAAGTGGAATAAAAATTATATGTAGAATAAATTTTCATCATTTAAACACAATAAAAACATGAAAAAATGTAAAGTAATGGTAGTTTTATTGTGCTTAATGATGATTTTTCCTTTCATAAGTTTTGGTTGTGGAAGCAAAGAGCTTGACTCGGCAAGCATTGTGAGAGATGACCTAAGAACTGGTGGAAGTCTCAGTTTTGTTTATGACAAGAGTCAAAGAGTGGTCTATGTTGGTGGAGAAGATGAGGTTGTTCAGTTTAGTGAAGCAGATGAGTCGAAGGGGCTTTCGGAGGGTTGCCGCATTGGACTTAAGGTGACTGCACCAGATGAGAACTTGGATTTGGAAACAGCAACTCTTGAAATGAATGGTGTGAATTATTCTTCTGGAAATTTTTTGGAAACGATAAATGGACAAAAGCAAAGATTTTTCAATTTATATCCACTTGTTTCAAAAGAAGATGATGAAATCAAATTTTCTGTGACATGGCAAGATGGGACAAAACAACAAGATTACAAAATTATCATGGTGAGTGGCACAAAATATATGCAAAAAGATGGAAGCGTTGAATAAAAAAGAAGGTTAACCTTCTTTTTTATCTTTGTAAAATATTTTTGGAGATGTTATTTCTTTGATTCCATCATCATTGAAAGTTATATATTTTACCTTTCCTTTGCAATATTCATTCATAAGTTTTTCGCGATTATTCAAACAATACTCCAATCCAGCAACATGAACATTATATTTTTCTATCCAAAAATACAAATCTTTATCCAATCTGAACATCAAGTTGTGTTCCAATCCTTGTGAGTTTTCTTCGCTGATGTCAGATACAATGCAGATTGTTAAATGTTCCATGGTTGGTCTGAAAATTGCTCTGGTATATAAATTTAAATTTTCATAGTCAAATTTTAAATGTTCTGGCATTTGAATATTTTCATTATTTGTGGAATTATTTTCAATAATTATTTCGTTGGTTTGAAGTTCATTTTCAATGTCCAAATCTTCTCCAAATTGAGCTTTGTATAATTCATTCAAAATTTCATAGTCATATTTTTCATCATAATCTATGAAAGATTCATTAAATTTGAAAGTTAAAGAATTATAGAAGTCATAAGCATATTTTTTTGTGTCAGATTCAGGGACAAACCTGTTGTCATAGTTAAACAAATTAACAAAATATGGAATGCTTTTCTTTCTAATTATTGGAAGTAAAATCATTGGAATTATGCAAACCAGAACACTCGCAGCGATCCAAATTCCAAGGAAAACATAGAAGGAAACAGATGTGTCGTCTATTGTTCCAAAGACTATGAGCGGAATTAGAAGCAAAAACCAAATTAACAATGCAACAAAAAATGAACCAAGAAATTTTTTATAGACAGGTGATTGCTCGGTCGCGTAAGAGTTGTAATGTTGAAATATGTCAACTTTTTTAAATTTCCTTTTGCGTGACAGATAATAATACAAAAATGAAATCCCTGCAAGAATTGCGACAAGAATGAAAGAGAAAATTATTCCAGTTATGTAGTTGTTACATAAAAATGTGAATCCGTCTTGTTTGTCTAAAATGGTTTCATCTGCTTCAATGCCGATAACAGTGAGATCAAAATAGTATAGTGTGGCATTTTGTCCTTCAATAGACTCGACAGTGTCAAAAGGAAGGTGGGTTGTTATGACGCCAGTTATTGTGTATTGGTCCCCATTTTCCATTGTTATGACATAGTTGTTGTCATTTTTTTCATCAATTTGAACATCTGCAACAACTCCTGTGGCTGTTTTTACATCATTTAAATCATATTCAACGAGAGTGACTATCAACCATATACCCATAAAGAAAATTAAGATGCTTGCGATCAGCAAGATGATGGAAAGTATCTTATTTCTTTTGTGATTGTTCTCTACAACAACATAATCTTTCATTTTGGTTTCCTTGTGTTATTTTTCATAGTATAACATATTGTTTTCGCAAAATAAAAGCATATATTTAAAATAAAAAAAGTCCGAAAATCGCGGACTTTGTAACAAACAATCTATAAAAAATTTCCCAGAGTGTTCGTGTTTTGATAATTTGGTGACCTTTTCGGTTAAGCATGAGAACTCGTTATCTTTTACTTCAGCAAAACCAATTTTATCTTGTTTTTGAAAAAGGTTAAAGTAGATATGAATATGGTCATCGAAAACATAGATGGCATTTACAAATAAATCTATTAACTTTTTGTAATGGGCGTCAGTGGAGTCTGAAGAATTTTTTATAAAAATATTTAAATAATCTATAATATCTTTCTTTGTATGTTTAATGCTGTTTGCCAATTTTAACTTTGCCAGTTCATTTTTATAAACTTTTTGCTCATTTGTTAGGTCGTCAGCTTGTTTATTGAGCCTAATGATAATATTTTCATTTGTTGATTTTACAATTTGATTAGTAATTTTATCAAATTCTTTTTCTATCTCCGCAATCTTTTTCTCATATTGTTTTATTGTGTCCGAAGATAAACTTTGTTCATAAGCCTTTAAAATTTGATCTGCCAGATAGTCAATGGTTTTAGGTTCTAAAATTCTTTTTAGGATAAAGTCTATAACTTTGGACTCTAAATCTTGTTTCTTTTCATTTTTCTTAGTGCAGTTGTGAAACTTATTTTTTTGTGAACAAGCATAATAGCAGTGTTTAGCCTGAGTTTTACTTGTTCCAGAAGTTCCCACCATAATATTCCCACAGATCCCACAATAGACTTTCCCTCTTAAAAGGTAATTTTCTTTGTTTCTTGAGTGACGTTTGTTAAAACGTAATCTTTCCTGGACTTTTTTAAAGACATCAAGAGAAATAATAGGCGGATAATAATTGTCATTGTCTGCTAACTTACTTTTATAAATTCCAACATACTTTTCATTTGACAGCATATTCTGTAAGCTTTGCAAACTGAATTGAGAATTTGAATTTGTTTTAATATTCAGTTTGTTTAATTCTTTTTTTATCTCTTGTTTACTTTTTCCATTTGCATAATCACTAAAAACTTTTTTGACAACTTTAGCTTGTTCTTCATTGACTACAACTTTTTTGTTTATAACCGAATAACCAAAAAGAGTTCTGCCACCAATAAAATTGCCTTTTAAAATACTTTCTCTCATACCACGTTTAACTTTTTCGCTTAAGTCTTTGATATACATTTCTGCAAACATTTCCAAAAGACCTTCCATTAGTGCACCTTCAGGGGTGTTGCTGATTGATTCAGTTGCAGAAATAACTTTGACACCGTTTTGCTGAAGTTTGTGTTTATAGATGGCGTTGTCATACTTGCTTCTTGAAAAACGGTCAAGTTTATATACCAAGACAAATTCAAACTCTTTCTTGGTAGAATCTTCAATCATTTGTTGGAAGGCTGGGCGGTGGTCGTTCGTTCCTGTCATTGCTCTGTCAATATATTCATTAACAATGTTGTAATTATTACGTTCAGCAAACTCATGACAAACTCTCAACTGACCTTCGATTGATTGTTCAGTTTGCTTTTCTGATGAATATCTTGCATAGATTACTATATTTGTCATTTGCGTTCCTTTTTTAATTTTTCTATGAATGGTTTTAAGTTGTTGTAAAGTTTTATTTCCAGAGGATTGGTGTAAAATTTTTCTCTGCCTTTGATGTCATCAAATCTTTTAAGTCTGATTTCTGCACTTTGGATACTTACATCACAAAGGTCGGACAGTTCCTGAGGTGATCTGATTTCAAGTTCCTTGATTAGAACCATTGGCATCAAGATTCTGCTGGCGAAAATGTTGGCTTCTTTTTCTAATTTGTCAGAATCACGATAAACTTTATGTAGAACGATATGCCCCATTTCATGAGCGGTTGTAAACCTGGAGCGATGTCTTGAGTTTTCTTCGTTGACGACAATTCTGTAATTGTTATCACTGTCAACATCTGTAAACCCATCAGGACTAAGGTCGATTAAGTCTTGCCGAGAGATTCCACAGACTCTTTCAAATTTTTTATAAGACCAAAGTTCCCAGTGATTATTTTTGATGATTTGGTGTAAGTCTAAGGGAAATGTTGTTACGTTATTTTTAATCAAAAAGTCCCAGGCTGTGTTTCTTGCATTGTAATAATTAACTCGATATTCGATGTCATAATAATTTTTGCTTTGTTTTCTTTTTATCAGTGCCATGTTTTAAGTATGGCACTTTTTTTATTTTAATATTTGCAAGTGGCGTCACTTTTTAAATATTAACATCTGGATCTATATAATCTTTTCCAAGTAATGTTTCAATTGCTTTACGCTGCTCGTCCGAAACTTTATATTCTTTGATTTTTCCACCTCGAGCAATTAATCTTATAGTGTTTTCTGTTGTTTCTGTTTCGTTTTTATCTTCCCAACCAAGTAAGTAGGCCGGAGTTGTTTGTAGTGCTTTTGCTAAAGGTTCCAAAATATTCATGGGCAAATTTTCAATTTCCCCATTTTCATAACGATAAATTGTTGCTCTGTTTTTATTAATTTTTTTTGCTAAGTCATCTACACTTAAACCGAGAGACAATCTACGTTCTTTTATTCTTAAACTTATTTGGGATTCTTTTGTCTTCATGATAATAAATATAGCATATTTGTTGCAAAATTGCAACATTAAATAAAAAAAACATAAAAATTTTCGCAAAAGTGCGATTTTTTGTTGACTTTTAAAAAAAAATATGGTAAGTTTATATCAATAAATCGCATTAATGCGACAAGGAGCAAATATGAATGTGAAACTTTTAATGGAAAAAATTAGAATAAAAAAAATCAAAATTATAGATTTAGTTAAGGAAATGGACATTAACCGAGCAACATTTTACAGAAAACTAGAAAATAATGGAAAAAACTTTACAATCAAAGATGTAATAACTTTAAAAAATTTTTTAAATTTAACGAATGAAGAGGCAAACTTAATTTTTTTTAACAATTTTGTCGCATAAATGCAACAAATAATAAAGCTGAAAGCAGGTGATATATGAAAATTGAAATCGGTGTAATTGTCGACAGAAAAACAGGTGAAGAAACTCCAATTTATAGAGAAGTTCCAGAAGAAGAAGCAAAAGCATTGCAGGAAGTTTGGAATAAAAATTTGGTTGACTTCTTTTATGACTATGTAAAAGACCAAATTGCAAAGGAGAAAGCTAATGGAAAAGTTTAACCTTATTTGGCTCTGGTTAAATGATTTAGACCAGGAGTTTGAAGAATTTTGTAGAAACTTTGATTTAAATCCTTTTCACGAGGTGACGTTTAAAATGTTCAAAAATCAAGTGGGAGGTTGATTATGGGAAAACTGGTTAATTTCAAATCTGCTTTTAAAAATTATGCTCAGAGTTCGTATGTTGTACTTTTGAAATATGGTGGCTCAAACGGATACATTGAAACCATCAGCAAAAGAGAAGCAATGAATTTGTGTGCTGATTTCAAAAAGAGTCACAGAGCTGAGTGCTACAAAGTCGATTGTATGACAAGTGAACCAATAAGAAAACTGTCATAAGGGAGGAAAGAATGGAGGCACGTCAACAAAGGTTCATGTACGATAAACGTCTAAGTTGGGGTGCAAGAGTGCTTCTTTCAGAGATAAGTAAGTACTACGGAACTCCGGTGGACTGTGAAGATTGTGATATATATTTTGCTACACTGTTCGACGTTTCTGATAGACAGATACGAACATGGAAATCAGAACTTAAAAACCTTGGTTACATTGAATCTAAGAAAAACGGTTTAAATAAACGTGTTTTGGAATATAAACCAGACTTATCTGCACATGACCTAGAGAGCGGAAACATGGGTGTGATTTACAGAACTGCAGATGGGAAGTTATTAACCAACACCATGGAAGCATTTGTTTACTTTGATGATTTGATTGAAAAACAACAAGCAAATCTTGGCAAAACAGCAAACGCATTAAGAATTGTTTACCATACACTTGCAAATTCACTTTTCGATGAGCGGTTCTACAACATTTCATTTTCAGGGTTTGTGATTACATATGAATTTCTGCAATATCTGGTTGAACATTTGAGAATTGATGTGGTCTTCAGCACAGCACAAAGAATCGTAAGAAATTATGCCAAGATACAAAATTTGAACTTGTATGTCTTGAGCTCTCTAACGAATCTCTACAAATCTGAATTTGAGTTAGCAAAGAAAAATCCAAATTATGTGAAAGATAGAGAAGATTTCAGAAGAGAAGCAGAACTTTATTGGAAAACAAATAAACAATTAAGTAAGGAGAAAGAAGGTTAAAGATGAAAAAGTGGATTAAATGGTTAATCATTATTGGAGCAATTTTGATTGGAACTATATTCTTTGGCTCAATAGTCTTGTCACTTGCTGGATATATGTTTGACTTTTTAGCAATGTTGATGGACTGGTTGGCAATAGCAAGCAGATGGTTGGCAAAGGTGTTGGACATTTTTGGATTTACAGGAATTTTCTCAGCCAATGCTTCAGACCAAATTGTCATGTTATCTGAAATCATAAGAAATACGAAGATAGGAGGTGTGTAATGGCTAAAGCAAGTAAAAGCAAATTTTGGACAGTAACAGCAACAATAGCTGTCTTGATATGCGTTTTAATCATTGGTTGGTTTCTGTATATCAAATTTTACGCACCAACAAAGTTGATTGAAAATACATACGAACTTGGTTTACAAGAAACAGAACTTGGTGACAAGAAGTATTTTGCAGAAATAAAGTTGCACAAGAATGAAAGTGGCAACGGTCTTGAGTGCTTGGATATAAAGCTTAATACACTCTTAGATGAAACCAAAATGTCTTTCTATTCTCAAGGGTTGCAATATGTTGCGAACTCGCAAGATTCTTCTCTTGATTGGGGATATTATGTTGACGAAAATGAAACACGCATAACGGAAAGCAATGGAAAATGGTTTACATGGAATATCACAAACTATCACTACATGGGTTCTTGGGAGGTTGGAGAGAATGCAACAGTCATTAACTATTCTTCTTCCAACGATTACAAAACAACGATTGAGTCAACAAATCCTATCAATAACGATACATCATTCAGAATTGATTTAGGTGGAGATCTCTATAAAATGAAATTCCATCTGAAAGAAGATGACTCAGATGATAATTCAAATAACTATTATTCAGAGCAAAATTTGTATGCGGAAGAAAAATTAAAATCAGACTGGTTGGGACACCAAAGATTTGCACTGTATTATTACTATCAAAACATGAACGCCCTTGCGAAGAAAATATATGATGCTGTAAAAATCCTTCCTAGTGGCACAAAACAAGCAATAGTTTTTCCTTTTGGTGATATGTTCGAGTACTACGAATATGATGAAGATTCAGGCTCATATTCAAATACCAGGATAAAGGATTCAACCAAGGTTATAGCTGAAATGCAATCTTACTATGTTTTGTATGTTGAAGTCGTTGAAGACGGCATACAAAAAGCAAGTGAAAGTTTGTTTAATTGTGTAAATCGAGATCCAAACTTTAACATCTCAGATGGTAGCTATTATGACGATTATTTTACTGGAACGGTTGTATTGAATTGCTACACACAGAACTTAGATTTTGTAAAGATAGATTCAACATATTGTTATCCAATGCTTAAGGAAAACTTCATTGAAGAGAACTTGAAATACAAAAATAATGTGTTGCTTGCAGTGTATATTGACCTGGACTATCTGAAAGAACGTGGACTCAAATTCTATGGCATTGTAGATGACACAACTTTCAATATTTTCAAAGTTTACAAGATTTACACAACTGAAACCATAGATGGTGAGCTTATTACAACGGAGGTGAACGCATGAACACAGTGTATTTGTTAGTAGCAGTATTAATTGTTTTTGTGATTTACCTTCTTTGTAAACAAAGCCAAGGTGCGAAGGTAATATTTACAACGTTATTTGTAATAGCACTAGGTGTTGGAACTGTCTATAGTGGAATTGAAATTAATAAATACTACTCAGCAACGGGCGGAATTATTGGACAAATATCAGGTATATTCAACACCAATGAGATTGAAGTTGGAGACAACTTGGAAATCAAATTGAACAACATAGAACTCACAAAAGTTGATGAAGAAAGCTATGTTGCAAGATTTGAAGAAATTGACGAAGACAAAATTATACATTTGGCAGAAGGCAAAAATTACAATGTGTACGTAAATGATATTCCTTGTTTAAACCTGGAAACATCAATGCCTAATGTGATTAGTGCAAATTACACATATAACTTTTACAGTGAGAACCAAGAATTGATTTTGTCTGACACAATTAATTTTAAATTTGCTTTTAATGATAAGTCCACTGTTTTGCTCGTTACAACAAAAGGTGGTGCAGAAGCAGTTAAATATTGGAACTACTATTTCAACAAAAATGATGTTGTTATCACATTAAAAGAAATCGAAAATCAAGAGGACTATGAATCTAATTTTTCAGATCTGAATTTGGGTGAAAATGAAAGTCTTGTGACTTATTACTTTGACGAAGACCTGGCTGGTTTCCAGGTGGTCGCAACTGGTTCAAAACTTAATCCAATAGAAATTGAAGTGCCTGAAGGTATTCAGTTGAATGGCTGGAAAGTGAATAACGAAAAAGTTGATACATCAAATTATATTGTCAATGAAAATACAAGTTTTCATGCTGACTATGTTGAGCTTGTTCACCTGGAACTCAGAGCTGGCACTTCACAAAGTTACACTGTGTTAGATAGTGGATATTATGCACAAGGAACAACACTATTAGATTGCTTAGGTTACACACTGCCAGATACAGCAATGACAAATTTGGGAATGGAAATATACGATGGCAATATGTCAATGGATTGGGAATTTGATAGCAATGTTGAAGACATAGCAGGTGGGGTTCTTTACATATCAAGTTTGACAATGCAGGCAAACCCTAGTGGGTTCTATAGTTCACAAATTAACACTGAGACAAGACAATATCAAATAACAGATTTAGGACTTAGTGAGAGTGTTGATCTGAGCTATGTTACTGGTTGTTATGTGACAGAGATTAAAATTGAGAACATAAACACACAAGAGCACATTTCATTAGTTCAGAAAGATTTTGGAAAGTATTCATCAACAAGTTACTTCTATAGTGGGGACAAGATTTGGACAACTCAAGACGGAGGAACTATTGAGAAAGACTTTAGTTTGACGTATCACTTAGATCCAAATTTGAATTTGATAATAGGTGTGTCAGATAATTTGCTTGGTGACAGTGGAAACATATCTGCCAATAGTTACAGATTTACGATGGTTGACTTATTGATTGAATTTTCACCAAACGTGTTCTATTTGGTTTAAAACAAAATTTTAATAAAGGAGAAAAATTATGGGAAAGAAAGGAAAAGTTATTGGAACTGTAATTACTGCTGGTATATGTGCAATAGGTGGTCTTGCCGGTGGAATTGCGTTGGCAAACACCAATACAGCACAGCAAGTTGCTGAGGCAGAAGATAAAGGGTATCAAGAAGGGCATAAGGACGGTTACGAGCAAGGAGCAAGTGAGAACACTGGCTACACAGAAGAAGACCTGGAAAACGCCAAAGATGAGGGCAGGGAAGAAGTTGAGAATGAATATTTGAAAGTGCTATCCATTTTAACAAGTCAAGAGAAAGTCGAAAATTGGGCGACAGAAGATGTTTGTCTATATTCAACAATGTCAAATTCTGCACCAGGATTAATAGCATACAAAAAGTCAGTGAACAAATTTTACATATTGATTGATTCTGGTTGTGAGTATAGGTTTTTAGGAGTGATGGACGGCGAAATTATGATTTGTTCTGGGAACTCTAGCACACCAGGACTATTTGGTTTGACAGATAGTGACATGAGTTTAAAAACTTATATGAGTTCAGGATATGGATTTGAGTATTTTGAAAAGACAGGCGAAAGAATGATTGTAACCTGTAGAGGACTTAAATCAAATTCTGAAGCATTGAGTTTGGTTGAAGTCAAGGACAATGGACAATATGAAATATTGCTAGAATCAGAGTCTGACGGAGATATTCAAATAGCAGGTTCAATTGACTATGCTTATGAAAGTGGGACAAGCAATTTCTATATTCATAACACGGATACAAATGAGTATGAGAAGGTTGAGAATGTAGATGTAACAATAAACTCTGCAGAAAAATTTACTGATATAAATTTGGGTTTAAAGTCAATTGTAGTTTTAAGGAACGATCAGAACAAATTGGCTTTTGTAGACATAGAGACAAAAGAATACAAGTCAAAGCAACTTACAGGTCAGAATGTGGTGGATATTTTTGCTTATGTAGTTAGTGACGATGGAGAAACAATTTTCTATAAAACAAAAACGGAATTATGGCAATATAGCAAGACTTATGGTTCAAACTCTGTTCTGGTTCAAGATATTCAAGATTTTAGAATGTTAATGACAACGCAAGATGGAATGTATTTCTATTGTCAAAACTCAGCAGGAACATATGATTTGTACGGGCTAAAATTTGGACAAGAAGCAATGAAACATGTTGAAGGTTGCACAGAAATGTATGACAACGAATTTGGTGCAGATTATGTTGGAGTATATGCGGTGAAAGATGGTGAACCACATCAATACAAACTATATTATGCGACCAACACAATTGAGCAAGTTTCATAAATCTAGGGAACGGTTAGTTCCCTTCATGGCGGTGTAAGTTAATGGGTAAACGCAATTTGTGGTAATGCAGGTTCAAATCCTATCACCGCCACACTCTCAGCAAACTGCTATCAGAGTATAAACTTGGCAGGACGGTCAGACTGGTGGGATTAAAACAAGACCAAAAACCAACCCACCACCAAAGTGGACGAAAGAAAAGAGTAAGGGAAAAGTCCACTTTAAAAAGTTGAGAAGAGATATGATAAATTCGCAATTTTTTCTTACAAAAATCGAAACTCCTTGGCTTCTCAACTTTGCATGGCTAGAGGTTCTGCATGAGGAACTGACGGTCAAATTAAACAAAAGGGGGAATAGGGGATATGGCTAAGAAGAAAGGTTTCAATTGGAAAGCCTTAGGCATTGGAATCTGCTGTGTTGCTGTGGGTGCAGGTTTGACTGTAGGAATTACAAAAGGTGTTGAGTATTTCCAAAACAAAGATAACACAGAACAGACAGAGGAAGAGGATAAGACACAAGAAACAACACCAGAAGAAGATGTAGAATCAACAGTCTTTTCACAATATGCCAATGCAGTTGAATCTGCTGTTGGCTGACAAGAATAAACTTTAACCTTAAACAAAAATAAAAAACCAACAATAAAGTTGGTTTTTATGGAGAAATAGATTGCATGAGATTTATTTCTTCAGGAGTTAAAATATGTGGAAGAAAAGTAAGAAAGAAGATGATGAAGTGTTTGGACCACGAATTAAAACATATAAAATGCCATTGAAGAAACGCATTGCTTACTATTGGCCGTGGTTTGTGTTTTTGTTTTGTGGCATTTTAACAACGTTAATTGTGGCTCCGACAATAATCTCAAACTATGAAAATATTTGGTATTATCTTCTAATATCACCAGTGATATTGTGTGCTTTTTTAGGAATTAAATGTTTTATAGAGTGGTGGTACTATGTGATTAGATATAAGGCAACAAGAGAGCATGAATCTAAAAGCAAAAACCATATGGAAACAGGTGTTGGAGAGAATGGAAAGGGGAAAACTCTTTCTTATACAAATATTGAATATTGGCGTTCAGAGGTGAAGTTCAGAAGGTTATTTTGGGAATATTGGAAAGTATGTGGACGAATGAAAGATCCTAATTATCAGTTAACTTTAGACGATAAAGAGATTATTGGTTCGTATAAAGCAACAGTTAATGGAAAAGGCATTCCAAACTTAATGACATTTCCTCCTGTATATTCTGAGAAGTATAGAAGGTTTTCATATAAGCTTGATGTTGGTTTTCTTAAACAAATCAAGAGAATACCGTATTTGTATGTTGGGTTTTTAGATGAGGTTGGAGCTATTTTAAATATAGAAAAAGTTAATGGTCGTGCAAAAAATTTGGATGGAGAAACTGACTTGGAAGATTTTGCAAAAGATATGAGACATTTTGCTGATTTTAGTTTTGGTGTTACTGAACAAAATCCTAGAAATATATATTTACCTTTTAGGTCAATTTCATGTGATAATAGACGATTTACTGATACTGATTGGGTTTTGAAACCAAGAATTTTGCTATGGTTGTTTAATAAATTAGAAGATTATTTTTTGAGAAAGCGTTCATCTAAACAAGCTAAGAGATATGGTAAGTTAATGGATAGTTTTGAGGAGTTCATAAATTATTGTGGGTTTTGGCGTGTTAAGTATCAAAGCATGGGGAATATAGAGTTGGGACACAATTCAAATAACGCTTCAAAAGATTCTTCAAATCTTGTGGTTGTTAACATTTTGCAAAATGGAAAAGAGAAGTGTTTGTATTTTCCAAGAGCAAGCGAACTCGTGTATAAAACAAGGTCATTTAGGGGTGCTTACAAAGCATTGAATAAGCGTATTGAGATAGAACCTTGGGAAGACCTTGAATTGTCACCGCAAGAAGCAAGAAAAGTATTAAAATCTGAAAATTTGTCTAAAAGTATTGCTAAGAAAAACTAATTATTATACATACACATCTATTCATATATATATTTACCCTTTAAAGTTTTCTTTAAAGGGTGGATGTGTGTATGATTAGTTTTTAGCAATATTAGGCAAATTTTCAGATTTTGGTGCTCAATTGCAAGTATTCTGACGTGCCAATAACGATTGAATTGTGAATAAAATATGCTTCATTTTGAAAATTTGATTAGAGACATTATATAAAAAAATACTACTTGCGACCGTAGGTCGCTGGCGATTGTGCAAATGCAAATAAGGGGGCAAAAATATGGCAAAAAACACACAGAAAAAAGAAAGATTCAATCAATACTTCATATTATTTCGATATGGTGAATGTCCAAGTGGGAAGTTCCAATATTCAGTTATATATGAAAAGACAAAACAGAGAGCATGGAGTGTTGCATTGAAGAAGTATGGCAATTTTGCTCCATATTCAATCTTAACAGCTAGAATGTTTAATAAGTCCACTGTTAAAGCCCTAGGCGCTACACTGTTTGAAACAATCAGACCATCGGACGAAAAAGTCGAAGGATACGACAAATACATAGTTGAAAGGAGAGTTGGATAGAATGCTTATATTAAATGAAGAATTTGAAGTAAAAAGTGTTGAGAAAAAAAGATATAAATGGTTGAGACCATGTTATGTACTAATGCTAAACAAAGAAATGCTTTTTGTAGAACATTTTAAGAAAGAGTTTTTTTTAAGCGAAGATTTAAAATTTACAACTGACATCAGACAAGCTAAAAAGTTTAAGTCGGCGTGGGGAGCGTTTTGGTTTTATAATAGTCGAGTGAGAGTTGTAAATATAGCTCCATATTTAGAAGCCCAAAGAAGAAAAAGAGCTGTTAAACGAACATCGAAGAATGTCAAATTTGTTGCTAAAAGGAGAGTCGGATAAGAATGTTTGTATTAAATGAGAATAATGAAATCTGTTTTTTGAAGAAGTCAGAGGTAAAAACAAAAGAGACTTATTATGTTCTTTTAGTTAAGGATAACTTTTTTGAAGAAGAAACATCTAAAAGGTTGTTTGTATCTAATGATAGAAAGATAACGAGTGATTTATCTAAAGCAAAAAAGTTTAAAAATTTTTTGGAATATACATGGTGGACTTATTTGCACTTTACACCACCTCATTTATTTATAAATATTGCTCCATATCTAGAAGTATATAAAAAGGAATTGTTAAAAGAACCATAGAAATGAAATTCATTGTTATAAGGAGAATTGAATAAATGGAAAGATTGGAATTACTTAAAAAAATTCAAGCTTTAGCTAAAAATGGTGTTGGAGGCGAAAAATTTAATGCTCGACAAAAATTGTCAGAGCTTATGGAAAAGTATCACATCAGAGATGAAGACCTGGAAACTGAAGTAATTAAAAGCTTTGACTTTAAAGTTGGAAATAAAATGGAAAAAGAACTGCTCGGTCAGATTGCTTATTCTGTTTATGGAAACAAAAACGAAAAGAAAGGATACTACTCATATATACATATCAAAAATAAAATGTGTATTGATTGTACAGATATAGAATTTTTAGAGATAAAAGCGAAGTTTGATTTTTACAAGAGAGAGTTAAGAAAACAACTAGATAGATTTTATCATACATTTATTCAAGCGAATGAAATATTCCCTAATCCTGAATTATGTAAATCTAAAGATGAAAGGTTCTTCTTATCAGAAGAAGATATGAAAGTTTTACGAATGGCTAAAGGAATAGAAAAGTCGGAATTTTTAAAGCAAATTGAGGGGTAGTTATGACACGTGAAGAAGTAGAGAAAGCAATTGAGAACAGCAAAAGTGTGTGGGGGATATCAAAGCTTATTCAACATATATACATTGATTCTGGAGATGTTGTTGAGATTCAAGTAAAAGATTTTGATTATTTAATTGAGCAAAACATTTTGATTCTCTATACAAAATCGGGATTGAGTCAACATATTCATTTAGATTATTTATTTAAGACTAAAGCAAGGGCTGAACACTTCTTGCACCATACTAACATAACCCGCACTGAGACACTGCCGTTCTTGACTTGGGAAGAGTTTTTGAATGGTAAAAAAGTAGAATTTAAAGCAAAAAACGGACATGAGTTTTTGTTAAAACAAAAGCAAGAAAGTATTTATCTTTGGTGGTTAAACACAAACAACATATGGTTAGAACTTGATTTAACTGAAGAAAACTTCTACAAAGCCTATGACGAGTGCGTAAGGCTGTTTAGGGGTGGGGAATGAATATAACTCAAGTTACTGAAACCTATTATCGTAATAACGATGTTGAAATTAAATTTGACTATAAAACAAAAGAAGTTGTTGTAATAGAAAATTCAAAAGAAATATTTAGACGACCACGAAACGAGCAAAATATAAGTTTGGCATTTTCAATTTATATGGGTGCTAAATATAAAGAAAAGGAGCAGATATGAATAACTTAAAATATCAAGATTATGTAGATTTGGGAATATATCCAGCTTTGGATAAAAGAGGAAGAATGCATTTTAGCAAGCCAAATATAGATTTTATAATCGATAAGTATCTCAAGCTTAAGAACCAGTTTGAAGAATTTAAAAAACGTTCTGAAGCAGTGGAAAATATAAATTATTCTAAATTTTCAATGGCAAAGGCGTCAGCAGATTATTACGAACAAGAATGTAAAAGCTTAAAAGAGCAAATTAGAGATATAAAAAAATACAATGATAAGCGAGCAAGATTTGAAGAGATTAACAAAGGTTTGCATAAAGAATGTCAGAGATACAAGAAAGAATGCCGGGATCTACAGCAGGAAAATGCAAGGTTGAAAACCCATAAGCAAGAACTCATAAATGAATTGTGCGAGAATATTAAAGAGAAAGCGGATGATTTTTCAGGATATCATATATGTGAATGTGGAAAGAAATTTGATACAACTTGTGTTGATTATGATGATTTATGTGGCATCATAGAGAAAATACAAAAGGAGTTTGAGAAGTGAAAGATGGAAGAGGGAATTGTTGAAGCCCATAAATGCTTTTTATGTGGATGTTGGACTTGTCATGCAGGAAGTTTGTGTGAAGATTGCTATGAAAATGTAACAAAATCTGATGGCATGGATAATTCTGGAGATCTAAAATCTAAATGTGAGGAAATTATCAAACGCCTAGAAGAAATGCGACTAAAACTTAAAAAGGGGAGGTAAAATCATGAAACTGAATAGAGACACTGGACAGGTTGAATTGACACCAATCTCAACAATTGTGTCAAAGCTCATGTCATATTATCAACTGGACAGGCTTCGTTTTGCTGAGAAGTTCAGAGTTGAACCATCACAAGTGACTCGATGGTTAAACAACGGACAACAGCCAAAAACGGAAGTGTATTTGAGGTTACGCATGGAATATGACAAGATTAAGGACAAAGAATTGCCTTTGTTTCAAATGATAAGTTAACAATAAAAAATTAAACTGTCCAGGGTGAAATTCCCTGTTTAATATATGCAATCAGTCTAAATAACAAAATTAAAGTGGAAGAGCACGAAGTGCCATGCATTTTTTATTTTCTAAAAAAGGAAGGTAAAAAATGAGAAAAGATGTTTTTAATTTTTCAATCACAAACAATTTAGAAACGGCCGGAAAGTTTGATATGCCAAAAGTCCAGGCATTTTCACCAGGACAACTCAAATGTCAGTTTTTGCTTGCTACACCGTTTAATCATGCACTGACCGAAACACAGCCAGAAAGTAAGATCTGTCACTTTTACATCGACGATTATCAATTTGAACGTGTGTGGAGAGAACCAGGAGCATACGTGGAACTGCTCAAAAAGTTTAACGCAGTTATAGGTGCAGACTTTTCAATGTATCTTAATATGCCAAAGCCACAGCAGATGTATAACTGCTGGAGGAACAAAGTGCTCATGGCTTATTGGCAAAAGCAAGGTGTCAATGTGATTCCAAATATACAGTGGTCAGATGAGAGTTCATTTGAATACTGCTTTGATGGTATCGAACCTGGTGGAGTTGTCTCTGTGTGTTCTACAGGTTGTCATAGCAAAGAATCGAAACAGTTATTTTTGGCAGGTTTTGACAGAATGAAACAAATTTTAAATCCAGAGAAAATCATATGCGTTGGAGTTCTGCCAAAGGAACTGCAGGCAGACGAAAAAATAATACAAATCAATTCATTTATGGAAGAAAGGAGAAAACAATGGGCGGAAGAGGAAGCAGTTTTAGACAAATAATAGCAGAATCTACTAGAAACAAAAATCTAAATTTAGGTGATTATTTTAAGGATAAAGAAACCACAAAACAAAATAAATTGACAAAGAGTTTAAAAAATTATAATATTATGGTGTGTGAGTCAACTGACACAATGAATGAACAACTGCTTAATTCAAACCTTCAACAAGTAGAGAAGCTTTCAAAAAAATATAGTGGTCTTTTAAGCAAAGAGCCAGAGCATGAGTTACACATAAGAAACTATCCAATGAGTGATAATACTATTGCTTGTTACGCTAGAATAGATCCAGATTTAACACAATCACAAATTTGTTACAACAAAAAACTTGTTAAAGATGTTGAAGATATGAACACCAAAATAAAACATCAGATTCAAGTTGGTTTTAGTGCAAGTGCTGAAAATAAAACTGATTATGTTATTACACATGAATTTGGGCATTATTTGGAAAGAAATATCATTGAAAAACGTTTTCAAAAAGATATTAGGCAATATGTAAGATTCAAAAATTTAGGTAGTAAAGAAGCAGAAAAAGTTATTAATGAAGAAGCAGATAGGATTTATGTTGAAATTGACAAAATAGCTAGAACAAAATATAATAATTATCAATTGGGAGTGAGTGACTATTCATTACAGGAAAATTCTAAGGAGTGGTTTGCAGAAGTTTTTGCAAGTGCACACACGAATAGTTCATATAAACCGCCTCTTGCAAAGGCAATGATTGACTTTTTAAAAAAGGAGTTGAAAAGTTATGATGTTTGATAAACCGGCATATTACACAACAAATAAAGAATGGTATTATATAGATCCAAGGAAATGCACGTCAAAGTTAACAGATAAGGCTACACCAAAAGCAATAAATAGTTATATTGAACATTTTAGTTTGCTTGAGGGGGCTCCATTAAGTTTGAATGATGAAGAGTTTGCAGAGTTAGAAAAAGAAATTAGAGAAAGAACAAAACAGGAAATAAGAGAGTATAAAGAAAACAAGGAAAGATATACATTTGAGACTGATGAAAGAGGAAATCAAATTTTAACAAAAATTGATGGTAAACCAATATTTTAATAAAAGACACCAATTGAGGTGTCTTTTTTATTTATATTTGGAAGAAAACTTCCATTATTTTGGAAGGTTTTTGCCAAAACATTAATGTTTGATAACATCTTTTAAATAAATATATTT
>CAJJUK010000022.1 GCA_905195085.1 uncultured Christensenella sp. | reverse complement strand
TTCAAAGAAAATATTTGCTTAGATAGACAATATTTTTGTATAATAATTATAGATTTAGGTCTTTGCTAAATCAAGGAGAAATTGTATATGAAAAGAAAGTCAATTTTTTTTACCTTGTTTGTTTTGATCTTTGGGTTTTGTGGAACCCTAAGTTATTTCAATTATGATTCGGGAGTAACTAGTGCAGTCAGTCAAGACGCAAGCGTTTGGGATGGTGATTATGTTTCAAGCGAGAGCAATCTGACAGAGAGCGATTGGTTTAATGAAAACGGAAATGATTATTACATCAGAAGTGCTGCTGGACTTTCTTATTTTTCATACAGTGTAAATCATGGGACAAGCTTTAGAGATAAAAGAATTTACCTTGAAACTGACATTGATTTAAACAATCAAGAGTGGACACCTATTGGCAATGGCATAAATAATTTTCAAGGTTTGTTTCAAGGACAGGGCTATGCAATCTACAACTTGAAGATAAGCAAAGACAATTCTGGTTATGTTGGATTTTTTGGAAGTTTGACTGATTATTCTCGTGTTGACAATTTGCATCTTAAAAATGTAGATGTGAATGTTGCAGTTTCTTCTTCCGCAAGTGATTATTACGTTGGAACTATGGTTGGAAATTTCAACAATACCGGCAACACGGACAGAACTTACACCAACTCATACATAACAAATTGCTCAGTTGAAGGGGACATTACAGTGACTTCAACTGTGTCAGGGAAAAATTATTACATAGGCGGACTTGCTGGGTGCATCAAAAATGCGACAGTGAGAACTTCCAGCAGTGAAGTTGACATCACAACATCATCATTGAGAGCGACAAACTTGAAGGTTGGTGGATTGGCTGGTGAAGTGCAATTTTTGACATTGGCTGATTTTCATTATGATGGAAGTATTGATGTGACGTCAACAACCACTTATGGCTATTTGGGTGGTTTGATTGGTTTGGCTACTGGAAAAGATGCATCTAACTTGACCACAATTTCAAACGCTTATAGTTTTGGGGATATGGTTTTAAACAATACTGGCAGCAGCTTTTACGTTGGGGGTTTGATTGGTAGAGTTGAAAATGCTTACTTTACGATTAAAAATTTCTATCATTTCGGTGACATAGAGACCAACATAAGCTCAAGTGGAACAAACTATGTCGGAGGCTTGATTGGACATTTGCAAAGTTCAAGTTCAGTTTACACAAAAGTTTTTGATGGTTTTTATGTTGGAGATATCAGCGGAAGGAATGTAACAATAAATTATCTCTATTCAATCAACAGCAATCTTGGAACATCTCAAATCCCTAATGTTGACGGATTGTATTATGATGTTGACCAAAAAGATGCAAGTGCGTCAGATGTTTCCAGTCAGATAGTAAATTTGGATGACATCGCTAAGACTAGAGATTTTTATGGGAATGAAAGATATTGGACATCTGCAACATCTTGGGATTTTTCAACGACAACATCTGGTTGGGGCATTTCTTCCGGAATCAATGAGGGATATCCATATTTGATTTTGACACACAATTTGGGAAATGCTAACAATGATTCGGATTATTCAGAAGAATCACCTTTGGAAGGAGATGGGACTGCGACTTCTCCATATTTGATCAAATCTGCAGGGGATTTGGGGTATGTTTCTTTCAATCATAAAGCAGGAGCGTATTATTCTCTTCAGAATGATATTGACTTGACTGGCAGAACTTGGCAACCAATAGGAACAACAGATTCTGCATTTAGTGGTGTGTTTGATGGAAATGGATACACAATTTATGGAATGACTTGCTCTTTGCAAGAACAATTCAGTTATCATGGTTTGTTTGGGGTAACTGAAAATGCAGTTATTAAAAACTTAAATATTAGAAACGTCCAATATATCAATCAAGGAAGTGAAGGGACTGGTTATGTTGGAACGATTGTTGCGTATGCTAATGGTGATACATATTTGATTAACTGCACTGACAACGAATATGGACAAACAGGAACAACATTATCTGATGGAAGCAAGGTTTATGCTGTTGGTCGTGTTGAAAGCGGAAAGTCTGTTTATGTTTTCTATGGAAAATCATCAATAAACTTGATGGGAAATTTGATTCCAAATGGTGAATTCTATGGAAATATTGACCTTTCTGGAACAAAATCAACAAGTGTTAATGAATCAGCAAAAATTTATTATGGATATGATATTGAGATTGATGGAAACGGTGGAACTTTCTATGATTCAACCAAGACTGCTTATGCTGGGAAATATCATTTATTAGCGTTGCCACAAGGAGAGGAAAATAGAACAAATCCAAACTTCACTGGAGAGGCTGAAAGTGATGTTATAGACATTTCAGAGATTGATTCAACTTATGGTAAGGCTCTTCCTCAACTTTCACATCTTTTTGGAACAACTGACACAATCATCAAAAGAGGACATAGAGCACAAAACTATGTCTATAAATCAAATTCCGAAAATATGTTTTTAGATTCTCTTACTGAAGAGTTTGTAGTGTCCACTGATAACAAGGATACTACTATTAAAAACAACATTAACTCTTATAATTTCAAATATTATGTTAAAAATGAAAAAGGTGAGTTTGTGAAAGCAACCACTTATGATAGCAATGAAACATATTATGAATTTGATACAAGTGCGGGGTCAGTGTTGACGATAAATTATTCTTCATCGCCTTTACTTGGGCTTGAAGTTGCTTGGCAAGTGTATGGTTATGATCCTAACAATCCTAGCGCTGCAGACAAGGACAATGCATTTCAGGTCATTGTGATCTATAATGGATATGAAAAAACCAATTTTTATGCTGAAGAAGGTCATACATCAACCACCTATCATCAAAACTCTGAGGTTAAACTGGACGGAAGTGGATTGGTTTACAAGACTTTCTATATGGAGTATGACTCTTTCCTTTCAGACTACCCAGAAATTTTTGAAATACCAGAATATATTGATTCAACAGGAAAAACAAAACTGTTAAGAAATGGGGACTTTGAAATCGCTGGTGTTTATGAATATTACAATGACACAAATTCATTATTCAAAAACGAAATTTTAAATTCCACACCTTCCGAAAGTGAAGATGACGACAATCTTTATGCGTCAACAACATTGGTAAATTCAGTTTTGTCAAATGCTGATTATGACGACAGCCAAGGAATCTATTATGCAAATCTTTACACCGAATGGAAAGGTGTAGAAAAAGATGCCGAGGATAAGTATAAGTTGACAATAGATTTCTCTACTGTTGAAACTTTTGCGGGGAAATTTGAAATTGCTGATGCAATTGAATCTGTCGTTTTGTCATACCATGGAAATACTTCAAATCCTTCTGAAGTGAAAGGGGTGGTTGAAAATAACTCTGTAACTTTCTATTTTGACACAATGTATAGTGATAGAATTGACAATTATTTGCAAATTGATGTCAAACTGAAAGTTGGTTATACTTCTGAAAATTTCGTTTTAAATAGTGACGAATATAATGAATCAATTGATTTGAATTTTGGAGAATTGTCAGCAGAACCGGTGAATAATGTAGAAGGTTATACTTATTCATATAACGAATCCGTTTATACATATGGCAGAAGAATTCAATTTAGAAATTTGTGTCAGGACTACACTTTGAATCTCACAATAAGAAGAGCACAAGTTTCAAATGATATAAGTATTGGAGAAGGTGTTTATTTTGGTCTTTCTCCAATGGTTGCAGGTTGGACGAACGTTTCAATGTTTGACTTTCAATCAAATTCTTTTGTCAACTTGCAATCAATGATTGACGAACAATTGAAAGATGAAAATCTTGATACGGTGAGAGACAGTTATCTTTCTTCCACAAACACTTCAACAGAAAATCAATATGTAGGTTATGACTTTGTTGATAAAAGAGTTATGACTTCAAATGAAATTTATGATGCGTTTGAAATCTCTGCAAATTTCTTTGATAAAGATGGAGAATTTGAGTCCGAAGGGAATTTGCTTGAATTTGGACGTGTGTTGTTTAGATATGATTTTCAAAATGGAGAATCAAGATATTTCATCTATGAAGGTAGAGAGGAAACAAGTGATGAAGAGGGGCAAAGAGTCACAAGATTGGTTATCTACTTGTATGAAATCAACTACTCGGCAGGTTTTAATAAAGACACATTAACAGCAGAAGTGGCAACAGACGAATTGGTTAGTCTTGTATATAAAAATGCCTATGAATATATTCTTAACTATTATACAAATTCTACTTTTGCTTTTGTTTTCACAACAGATACAAACTCAACTGAATTTGATGATGTCACAAATGTTACGAATGATGGTTCTTTGACAGGAAGGGGTTCATCTGAACTTAGAGAAATCAAACACAACGAAAATGTTGAGTGGTCAGAATCAGAGAAACATTTGACAAAAATTTCTATGACATTTGAAGATATGATCTATCTTGTCAATTCTTCCAATCAGGAAATAACCCTTATAAAGGTTGCAACGGTTTATACAAAGGCATTGTTCAGTTTCAAAGTTAAATATTTGGATGCTGATGGTAATTTGGTTGACTTTACATCAAAAGAAGGAGAACCTCAAATTGCAAACAAGCCAACGCTTTCTAGAACTAGCGGGGTCTATTCTGTTACATCTTCAGGAGAAGAAATTGAACTTACGATTACATCAACAAGATATTACAGATTCTTTGCAAACAGAGGAAGTCAGAACGAAACAAACAATGAAGACAAAGGTAATGTTGTTCTTTACAATCAAGAAGACCATCGTGATGGTCAAATCTCGGTTGTTGACACAACAAGCACATTTAATATTCAAATCAATGTTTCAAATGCAAATATATATTCCGCTCAAGGTCTCGATGAAGATGATGCTAAAAGAATGAATGAAGCTTATGAAAATTCGTTTAATTCTTATAATGGTTTGTATCTTAACAACTCATTGACAAGTTCTACAGATTTGATTTCAATAGAGAAAGGCTATTGGACGACTGATGCAAATGAGCAGTTTATTTATCAAGATGATGTTTATAAAATTAAATTTAAATATCAAACTTCTGACAATGATTATGGACTTCAACCTGGATATTACGAAACGGTCATTGTTTGCACAGATGTTCTTTACAATATGGACTATGCAACAAAATATGTTGATGCTGATATTAGTGTTGATGACCTTAAAGCGGGGAATATTGAACTCGTTGATGAAGTGAATTCTGAAATATCTACCTCGATTTCTGTCAACGGTGAAACTTATGTTGCAAAAAATCCTACGATTAAATATCAAGACAGTGTGACCATTGAGACATATATGACAAACAAACTCTCTTATGAATTCTGGGGTTGGTTTATCAAGGGATCAAATTATTCAAAATACATTGAAAAAGATGCCTCTCTTCCAACATCACCTGTTCAAGGGAATTTGGCATCTTGGAACTTTGATTATTACAGTCAATTCTTTGTTACAAGAGGAATGACAAATTTAAATGATGATTACTCTGAAATAAATCCTTATAACATTACAATCTATGCAATATATCAGAAGAAACAGGTAACGATAACTCTTTCAAGTCAGACAATTGTTTATGAAGAAAATGGAACGACCACAGAGGGAAGATATAGTGCTGGAAGTTTGGGGTTGAATTTTTCTATACAACTTGACGAAAAATTTAAAGATGAAAATGGTTCATCGATGACGAACAGCATTCTTTATCAATATTTGTCCGCTGACCAATCTGCAGGGGAGAATATCACAGAGCTCACAAATTTCAAATTTGTTATGAGCGGAAACAATGCAAATGGATACTATCTCTCTGGATTTAGGCTTTATAAGCAAAATGGAGAAGTGGCAACGGATATTGCTGGGGAAAACATTGAATCTGTTGGCAACAAGGGTATTGATGTGTCAATACCAAGTGATTACGGAATCGACTTATATGCCAAGATTAAAGAACTGGTTGAAGCTGGACAGACCAGTCTGGAATATGAATTTACAATTATTCCAATCATAAGACAAAAGACGGCCACTGTCACATTCCACTCTGGGACAGGAGAAGGTAATCTTGGAGATGGAAAGAAGGGCGAAGTCTTCAATGTTGATGGTGAAAACAGCACAAACACATACTTCACAACAACGGAAATTTATTTTGGCAGAATTTTATATCTTGATGTTGAGTTGACCGGTTATTTGAACGGTACAGACACGGCAGAAGAGATTGTTGTTGACGACTTGTTCAATTCAAGGACGGGATATTCAAGACTGTCAAATAATTATTGGACATCTTCCACTGGAAACACATTGAATGGTTCTTTGTTGGAATTGTCAACAACATATTTTAATGCAGTTGACACTTTTGCTGATATTCATTTCTATAGAATATGGAAAGCAAACACTTACACAATCACATTTATGCCAAATGGCGGAACTTTCCTTGGGACTGATTCAATCACAATCACGACCACTTATGACTCTAATGTCATTGTTTATAATTCAAGTTCAATGAATTCATCTCAACTTGGAAACATTACAAACATCACAAATGTAAGTAGAATTGGTTATCAAGATGTTGGCTGGAGTTTGACAGACGACAATGATACTGCAGGGCAACTTGTTTTTGACGAGGATTTGGGGCTTGTTTTAGGTCAAGAATATTCTTTGTTTGATGCTGACGGAAACTATATCAATGCAGGCAATGCAACAGTCTATGCTGTTTGGGTGGAAAGCCCTTATACAATCAAGGTTATGTTGAATGGCGCAAACAGTTACACTATGCAAAGTCAAAAAACGGACATTCAAGCAGATGAACAAAAAGAATTTGGAATTGAGTTTAACATTAGATATGGTGACACATTTGAAAACTTGTTTATTGGTGATGATGAAGAAAA
This sequence comes from uncultured Christensenella sp., assembly GCA_905195085.1. Taxonomy (GTDB): domain Bacteria; phylum Bacillota; class Clostridia; order Christensenellales; family UBA1242; genus Caccovivens. Next base: position 19,138 of record CAJJUK010000022.1, on the reverse strand, counting down.
CAAAATAAAAATCGGCGAGATTATCCCAATCAGAGAAGGTTATTCATTCGCTGGAATTTATGCCGTGAGTGGTTCGAGAAGAGAACTTATCACTGATGGCACAGTGTTTACGACAAGCATTTTGTCTTGTTCACAAACAATGACCGAGGACATTGTTTTGACATTGTATGCAAGTTGGGTTTTTGACACATCTTATCTTTCTTTGACTTTGACTTCAAACACATTGCCAGAGTTGACTTATAATGCTGGACAACAAACAGTTTATTTGGCAGATTATTTCAAACTTGGACATGAAGAAACCGGTTATGTTGTCAATTTGGACGAAAATGGACGAGATATGTCAATTGGACTTTCTTCAAACATGAACTCTTCAATTTTGTTGACATTAACATCAAACACAGCAACTGTGGATAATGCTCGAGATATGTCATTTAAGGTTAGAAATGTTGGAAGTTATAGTGTCAATTTGAACATTACTGTTTCTGATGCTTCAACATATTTAAACCTTGGCAACGTTTTTGAAATTAATTATCAATTTACAATTTCGGTTCGAGAAGCAGACATCAGCACAACGATTACTGATGACGTTTATTTGGAAAACATTAAGCGAATCATGGAACCATTTTCAACGGAAGAATTCAACGCAAAACTGGATAGTTGTTCATCTCTTGACGCTTTGACAACGTTGATGCAAAGTGAAGATGCAACAATTGTTGGAGAAGCAGGTGAAGAACTTAATATGCAGGTTTATAAGTATATAATGGTTAAGTACTATATGCTTTTAGACTCTAACGATGGGACAAATCACAGAACATATAAAGAATGGACATATGCAGATTATTTGGCATTTATGGCAGATGAAAACAATGCGTCAAATGCAGAAAACATTGTATCAAATCTTTACTATTTTGATTTCTATGACTACACAATCACAGACAACAACATGGAAATTGTGGGCTATGACAATTTGGGAATAGTCTCCGTTGCAGTCCAAAATGTTGGTTTGGAAATTGGAATTGATAAAGTTGTCATTTCATCTGGCTCTGTTTCAACAATGAAACCTAAGAATGTCTATGAAATGAGAGTATATTTGAGAAATGTTGTTTCAAGTGTTGACAGTCTTGCAAACTACATTGTTCAATATGATTCAAATGGTGATGCTTATATCACAGCAGGAACGGCATATTTGTTGCCACAAGTCTTTGAAATTCAAAATCTTGAAGAGACAAAATCAGCATATTTTGATTCTAGCATTGAAAATAAAGAAGTTGAATGGGCAGGGAATAAGGAAAGTGTTGAATATGATGGTCAAACATATTATTTGATTGAAAACAATCTTTACATTTCTGCAGGTCTTTATACTTCTTCAAATGGAGATTTGTTGACCGACACTGTTTATTCATACACTGACAATACAAATTATTTGTATTTTGACGATGTTTCAATTCTTTTGCAATCAACTGTTGATGGTTCAATCTCATATACAAATGTTTCTTCTTATTTCAAACTTACACTTGGAGAAGATGATGTCTTCACAATTCTGAACACAAATGGTGTGGCAAATGTCACTGTGACAGCGAAATATTTGACGAATGATGACGGAATGATCTCTTTTGAAACAGTCGAAGACATTATGGCGTCTGAACTTTTGAGAATTACACGTGTTTACTATAATATCAGTGGAACAGAAGAAAGTGTTTATGATGCAGATGGACTTGATGTGGGATCTTATTCTTCTGGTGGAGTGCTTGTTTATGAAATAACAGAAAACAACTCTAATAATGTTTCAATCTTCCTTAGTCCAACAGTCACAAAGGTTGTGTTTACTTCAGTTTCGTTGGATATAACAGATTATGTAAGTCTTTATAAGTGGGCAGATTCTCCTGTCTATAATGTTGACGGAACAATGGACAATCAGGGAAGCATGACTTTGGACATGAGCACAATTGAAACTTCGGAAGATGGTTTGAATGAGATTTATTATTACGCAATCTACACTGATTTGGTGCTTGTGAAATACAACTTAAATTTCCCAAGCAGTTACAATCCAAGTTCAAGCGAAACTGCAACAATGAAACTTGGTGTTTCAACAGCAAGTGACTTGGCAATTCCAAGTGAAAATGGATTTATAATTTCCAGCCTTAAAGCAAAAACACCAACTGGAGAGACTCTTGACTACACAGAAATCTTTACGGGTGCGGACAATGGCTCTGGGAAGACTTATGTGGGAATCACACCGGAAACCAAACACGCAATTGTGACTCTGGAAGCAAAATGGGAAGTGGAAGAAATTGAATATACTCAAATTTTGGAAGAATACAAAACTGCCGTAAATTCTTTCACATCTTTAACTGTCGATGAAATAGTTGCAATTTATAACAGCAACACAAATCTTTATGAATATAGTTATGTTTGGTATTTCAATGACAACCAGGTTGCGACCGGACAAATTATGAGACTTGCAGGGCAAGGAAGCTATGAAGAAAGCGGAAATTACAAACTTGTCATCACTGCAACATTAAATCCAGAATTCTCTGTTTCTCTTGATGACACCACAAAAACATCAACTCAAATTGAACTTAACTTCACTTTGGAATTTATGAGAAACTTGGTTGATAAGGTGACTTTCCCAGATGCTGAAACAGTTGTCAAAACTTATGATGGGAGAGAACACCTTACAGACTGGAGTGTAAACATTGATTATTATGCTTACAGTTATGTCAGAGACGACTATGAAGAAACAGTCACGACACAACAACTTTACTATGTCACAACCGGCTCCATCTATTTCAAAATTTTCTTCAATGGTGGAGAGATTTACTCAATGAAGAATGCGGGCGAGTATCGAATCACCGTATGCTTTGATGAAGGAATGTTTGATTTGTCCGGCATTGACACATCAAATTTGACTTTCATATACACAATCAATCCATATAGTGTTGATTTGAGTGCATATGATTTCACAGGAGAAAAACAATTCAATGCAGTTGAACCTTCAATGACAAGAGAAGTTTATCTTGCCAACGAAAATGTCTCATTGCAATTGAGAAGAGCAGCCGGCGAAGATGTTGGACAATATGACCTCTATTTTGATGACGTTCTTCAAAGTTACAAGAAAAATTACAACTTTACTTATGGTGATGTGATTCTGTTTGAGAACGGAGAATTGACCGCTGAGGCAAGCACAACTTCAATCGGAAAGTTCAACATCACAACAAGTGGAACTTTGAGATTGTCATACACAGTCACTGCTTTGAATCCAGTGGCTATTGAAGCGGACTACAGTGGACTTGGCTATTCTCTGAAATTGACAGATGATTTCAGATTGCAGATATTCAATGGAAGTGTGATGTTCAAAGAATTTTCACTTAACTTGTTTGATGTTGCAACTGGTGCAAACATCAGTTCTGATGAAATTCTTAACATTTTGAGAAGCAAGATTTCTGATCTTCAACCAAGATTCTTTAACACTCAAAATTATGAAACTGCTTATGACAGCATGACCTATACATATAATTTTGTAATGGGTGATGAGATTTCAAAATATTACACAAACATTGAATTTGACTCTGGTTACACTTTCACAATCAACAAAATCACAATCGATGTTTCCAAATTTGTGTTTGAAAAAACTTATGATGGGGAAACAACTGTTTATATTGATACAAATGGTTCTGAGATTGATTTGGATACATATAGCGGAGTTTACATAACAGCGGTGTATGCAACTGCTCATGCCGGTTCAAACATCAGAGTTGACTTGACTTTGCAAAGAAAGGATTCAAGTGACAATCTTTCAAACTACTCTCTCACAGCAAGTTATGTGGTTGGAAAAATCAATAAGCTTGACGCGACAATGTCGTTTAGCATGAGCAAAGATGTCTTCACTTATGGAGAAGTTTCTCTGAGCAACATTTCAAGCTTCATAAGTGGCTATGTCATCATGAACTCGGAAAATGAACTTGTCACAGATTTGCTTGTCAGTGGTTACTACACAATTTCATATAATTTGCCTGCCACAGTGACGACAAATGAAAGAGGATTCATTTATAAAGGCAATTACACAATCAATGTCAATGCAGATTTCCAAGACTTTAATATGACCTTAAACAGACCATCTTTTGAAGTTCAAGCTTTGCAATACACAAGACAAATTTCTGAGAATTATATTCAAATTTCCGTTTTGGACGAAGTGCAAGAATATTATGAAGATGTTCTCACAATTCAATCAACTGGAGATGTTTTGACCTTGAAATTGGTTGCTGAAGGTTTGACACCAGGAGAAACTGCAAGCACCGGAAATTATGATTTGATTTTGGCTGAAACTTCATTCTTGAACGGAAGCATCATAGTTTCTGTCAATGATGACAACAATGGTTTCCAAGTTTTGTTTGCAACAGAAACAGTTTATGTGAGAATTGATGATACATCAATTTTGACAAACACATACAACGGGCAAACTTTTGTTGTTGCTGGAGATGTTTCAAAGACAATGTCAGTCACAAACGGAGCAACAAACAAGACAAGCACACTTTCCTTCTTCTTGAAAGTTGAAGGACCAGATGGAGAAATTGTTGAACAAGCACTTGGAGATGGAGAAATTTCTTTTGCAAACCTTGCAATCAATTTTGAAAACGGAAGCGGAGAGATTTCAGAAGCAGGAAATTACAAATTGAACATTCTTGCAACCTGCAATGAATATACAAATGTTGTTTTTGCAGAAGATTATTATCTTTCGGTTGAAAAAGTTGAAATTGATGTTTCTCAATTTACATTTGAAAAGACATATGATGGTTCTGCTTCTTACATAATTTCTGAATTTAATGAAAAAGTTGTCGATGATGTTATCTCAATTTTAGTTCAGTTTGATTCAGCAAATGCTGGAAGTGGAAAAACTGCAAGTTTATATCTCAGTGGTGCGGATATGAACAATTATGTTCTTTCTGCAGCAAGCGGAACAGGAACAATCAATAAGGCAACTGCAACTGTTGAACTTACAAAGACAGACCTTGTTTATGGCGAAGTTTCCTTGACACAACCTTTGACATATTCAGTCAAGGTAGGCGGAGCAAACTTGTTGCCATCACAATACAACTTAACTCTTGACATTCAACAGGCACAATACAGCAGTGCGGGATATTTGAATGTTGGAACTTACAATGTTGTTATAAATTCTGAAAATTCAACAAACTATGATTTGGTGTTGAATCCTGTTCAAATCAATGTGACAGCATATGATTTGACAATTGAATTGAGCGTCAGTGGAGAGATTTCTGTGGAATTTAATTCAACGGAAGCTCAATCTACACAATTCAGTTATCTTTATATGACATCACTTTATGAAAGTGTTGAAATCACCATGACAAGAGCAAGCGGAACTGCAATTGGATATTACAAAGTCTTGAGTGGAACTTCTCTTGACAGCAACTATAATGTTGTTTCTGTTTTGGATACAAGTGATCTTGGAGCATTCAGAATCACTCAAGCGAAAGAAAGATTGTATTTGCTTTTGAGTGACGAACAAACAGTTTCTGCTTCATCAGGTGGCGACACTGCAACAATTGAATATGATGGAAATCTTTATGACAGTGTTTCTGTCGAAGAAAGAAGTGAAGGTTCTGGAGTTTACAGACTTGTGTTTACAAACTCTATAGACTCAGGCAAAAGACAACAATTTGATTTGAATTTCTACACATACGACATGGCAACTTCAACATACAACAAAACCGATGTAACTGTAAGTGGGCTTACAACAAACATTCAATTCTTGTATCCTACAACAGTTAAAAATGTTGGAACATATCAAATCTACGCAAGCGGAACAACCTCTGACAGTTATGAAGTCAAGATGGGTAAAGATGGGGCAATTTACTGCTTCTATTTGAAGATCGAAAAGAAAGAACTTTATTTCTTGAACTCTGAACTTAGCAAAGTTTTTGACAATAAAGATGCCATATTTGAATATGCCGATGCAAGCGAAATATTGAGCGGAATTGTTGATGGCGAAGTGATAGGTTTGAATATGCAGTTCACACAAGATGGCGAGGTTGTGAAATATGCTGGTGTCAATTATAATGTGGTTGCTGAAATTTTCGGTGACACAGTTTCAAACTATAATTTAAATTTGTCTGACGAAGATGGAACATCTCTCAATGCCACAATTTATCGTGCTGATATGACTTTCGTGGTCAACTCTCAATCATACACCTATGGCGATGATTTTGAACTTCAATACAAATATCAAACAGATGTTGATCTTACCGGATATGACATGGGAAGATTGAGCATTCAGTTGGTTGCACCTGACACCGCATCATATTATTCAACCAGTGGTGCGTTGAAGGTGGGCGAATATGACATGATTTTGATTTTCAGTGCACAAGATTTCTCTATAAGTGGATATATTGTTGACAATCAGGAACAGGAAGAACTCACAGCAAAATTGACAATTGTTGCAAAAGAACTTCAACTTGTTGCAAAAGACATGAGTTTGCAAGAGGTGTTCACAAAGACCTATGATGCAACAAATGATGTCAAGATTACTGACGATGAGGGCAATCTGTTGTTTGATGTTTCAGGAATAAATCAAGGAGAAGATGGAACTATTGACTCCGTTCGTGTCAACTCTGCATATTATGCAAATGAATATGTTGGCCAAGCAATTCAAATAAGTTTCGAATTGGCAGGTGAGGACAGCGGAAACTATATAATCTCTCCTTGGATGTATGGTGTGATTAAGGCAATCATTATTGGGCTTGAATTTGATTATCATGCAGATGGAAGCGATGTCACATCAAATGTTGACGACAATCAACTTCCAACATTGTCACAGCTTTCATTCCCATTCATGTCAACATCATATTTGACAGCAAACTCTGCTTCAACATCAACAAATTCAGTTAAAAACTTCCCAACATCACTTACAGGAAAGACTGGTTATGCATTTTTGAATTGGACAATGGATTTTGAAAACATCGGCAATGCATCTGTGGAACTTACATATCTCGAAGGACTTGTTCAGAGATTTGGACTTCAAAGTTCTTACGATGGCTCAATTTATTCAGTCGTTGTTGACAATGGAGAAAACACTGTCAGATTCTTGAATGAATTGTTGCTTGATGAAAATGATTTGATGGGATATTATTATAAAAATCATTCCGATTTGAAATTTACATTCAATGCAAATTGGGATACAAACAAATACAGAATCACAATCATGCTTACAGATGAATCTGGAAACAGTGCAAGTTATGGTCAAGTGGAAATTGATGACGGTGACCCAGATACGGAAAACACCATTGTTACAACAAACTATTTGGGAGATTTTGACTATGACAGTTCTCTCACATTGAAAGCAACAGCAAACGAACACTGCAATTTCTATGGCTTCTACACCTCTGATGGAAGAAGATACACTGGAACGGAACCATTCATTTCAATCACAAGAGATGGTGACGCGGAAGTGTTCACAATCACAAACATCAGACAAGTTTACAATTTGGTTGTCAGATTCACAACACAAAAAGTCAATGTTGTGTTTGATTTGAGTGAATATAATGACGCAGTTGTTGATTCGGACGATTTTGTTGATATTGGTGGCTCTCGTTATCAATGGTCAACTGATTATTTGACATTGCAAGACAAATTCTTGTCAGATTTGCCAGAGGTTCTCAGAGCTGGTTTTGAGGTGGTAAGTTTAAGCACAACGACAACAACTATTCAAAAAGACAATTTTGCGACAACAAAAATTGTATCCTTACTTCCAGATTCGGACGATGAAACGGTGATTCTGACTTTGACGCCAAACTTTGAACCTATTGGAGTTGTTGTCACTCTTGACTATGGCTATGACAACATAGAGAAAGAGATATCCGTTCCTTATGGACAAGCATATCAAGATGCTGATGATTGGGAAGAAAACCCAACAAGAACAGGATACACATTTGATGGCTGGTATAATTCTGCTGGACAAAGAGTTTATGGTGGAGACATTCTCGCCACAACAGAAGCTCACACTTTGACGGCACATTGGACAATCAACAAATATTCTCTTGAATTGAATTCTCCATTTGCGACAGTTTCAGATACAAATGTAAACTTTGTGCCTTCAGGTTCAAACTATGTTGCAACTGACATTGAATATAACTTCAAAGTCACATTCAAAGTTACACCAAAAAGCGGTTATGAAATTTCTGCAGCCTGGTCGGAAGGTTTTGAGGTTGTTATCAACTCTGATAAAACTGCAAATGTGACCTTCACAATGCCTGCTGACAATGTGACATATCAATTGCCAGTTGTGGCAATCAAAAACACAATCACAATTCAAGGAGAACACCTTGGTGAAGTTCTTGCCTACGACATAACAGAAGAAGGAGAAACTCCACTTGATGTCACAGACAATCAGGTTGAAATTGAAACTGGAAAGAAATTGAAACTTGTTGTGTCTGCTGAAGTTGGATATGTTGTTCTTGACAACATAAATTTGGAAGGTGGCGAAGGTGTGGTTGTTGACAAAGTTGTTGAAAATGGTGTTATGACAGCAACCTTTGAAGGGATAAACAGCGACTTGGTTGTCACATTCACCACTCAAGAAAGCAAAAATCAGATTACAATTTCTTTTGACGATTCGACGGTTGTTGAATCAATTGAAGTTGACGGAAGGACATACAATTCAGTTGATGAATTGCCAACATTTGAGGCAAGCACAAATTCAATATTCAGTTTCTATGTCAAATTCAAACATGGATACGCACTTGGCTCTTATGAATGTGAAGAATTTGTTGTGAACCATGAATTGATTGAAGATGGGGCTTATGTTGACTATTATTTGTTTGAACTTTCAGGCATAAGCACAGACGGAAGCATTTTGATTAATTCTGCTTTGGCCAAGTTTACACTGGAAATGGAAGTGATTTCATATGACGAAAACAAAGAGCAAGTTGACATTCCTGGAAACATTGCACTCGCAAATGGTTTGACTTCAGTTGAAGCGGAATATAATTCAACTGTCATCATAACCTATCAAGTTGCAGATCTTTATAGTTTTGCAGGTTGGAGCAAGGACGGACAAAACATCTTCAGTTCAGAGGGTCGACTTACATACACAATCACACAAGATGAAACAATCTATGCAATTTTCTCAACTTTGAGATTTGATATTGATTTTGGAACTTATAATTATTACACCATTTATGATGAATACAATGATGCACAAAAGACAGAAACTGTTTACACAGAAATTTCAGGAGGAAGATATTTTGATGCTGACACTGGAAACGAAATTTCCGGAATAGAACTTTACTATGGTTCAAACAAAACCATCACATACAGAGTTCCAACGGGATATATGTATTATGGTTATGGATACAGAAACGGTGAAGACTTTGTTTATCTTGAAATTGAAGAAAAGATTGACAGTGAAGTTGAAATCAATATTTCAAGTTTGTTGTTGAATGAAAACAACACAGAATTAAAGATCTATATTGTTGTGAAAGCCTACAGTTTGAATGTGGAATTTGAAACAAAAATAGACATTGACGGAACAAGAGAACAAGATATTGATGTTGGTTACATTTCCCTTCAAGATTCTGATGGAAATGATGTCAACAGATATGGTTACGTTGACGGAACAAGAGTTCATTACTCTGAAAATGACTTCTCAAATGGTCAAGTTTTGAGCAATAAACACTTTGAAGTTGTGGCATACACAGGCGATGTGATTTATCTCAAAGCAAAGATTTTGAAAGAAGGTTACAAATTCTCGTCAATTGTGGCAAACAGACAAGACATTTTGATTTCAAAGCTTTCAGAGAATGACGAATACATCTTCTTTGAAATCAGCAATTTGGTTGGTGGAGTTGATGATATCTACATCGAAGTCTTGTTTAAACCAGTCATCAATGTGATTAATATGTCCTTCACAAACAACAATCTTAAGGTTGATGGCGGTGCATTCACATTTAACATTTCAGATGACAATAAGAACAAAATTTGGACATCTGGTAGAGAATATTCTTCTGTTGTTGTTTCTGCTTACACGGACAGTTATTTTGAAGTGACCGCATTCATTCGTGCTGGATATTATGTGAACAGTTATGATTTGCAAATTGAAGACAGTGCAAACATCATTGTTTCTGACAGCATTTCTTATGAAGCTCTCAAAGTTACTGATTCGGGATACACAGGAAAGATAACTTTCAAAGTTGCGAACTATCTGGGAGTTTCAAGCATTGTCATTGGAGTTAAGCCTTTGACATACACTGTTGCTCTCATGGAAGACACCAATTTGCTTGCAACCATTGACAATGTAAGTTTCAATTCTGCATTGAATTTGACAGAATATAACGCTTCAAACATTACGATTGTTGATGAAAGAGTTTATTTCTTGAACGGAAAATTGAAAGTTGATTTGCAAAAAGCTCAACACAATTTTGAAGGATACTTCACATATCAAAATGGAGCTGGTGTTCAATACATCAACTCAGAAGGAAATGCAGTAAACACATGGCAAGAAAGTGGATATGTTTTGAACACCCTCACTTCAAAATATGAATTGAGCGAAAATGCAAGCGTTGATCCAGAGACAGGAAAAATCACAATCAAACTTTATCTGTATTGGTCATATCTCAAGACAAGAATAAGTTTTGAATTTGTTCCTGGCATCAACACAAACTACACAGCTCAAGACATGGTAAGTGGTGTGGACTTTTCAAACTCTTGGTTCTATGAAACCGCTCCACTTTATATTGAAGTTTCATTCAATACAGATATTCACATCACAGCTCCAGAGATTGAGGGCTACAAATTCTATAAGTTTGTCATCAGTCAGAAAAATGCAAGCGGAACTTGGCTCACAGATGTGACATCGTTCTCAAGTGATATTCCTTGGTCAACAAACGAATATGATAGAATTGTGGAATGTAACATTCAAGTGATTTATTTCGCGAAAGTTGATGTAACAACATTTGGTGGTGAAGGGACTTACAATATCTATCAAGAATCAAGCGATACACAAGCAAAAGTGTTGTTGCAAGAAGGTTATGTTGACACTTCAAAAGAGTTTTCAATTGAAGCAGTCCCTGGAGAAGGTTATGAATTCTTGCGTTGGACAAATTCAACAACTGGGCAATCAACGTTTGACAAGACAATGACTTTGAAAATTTCTCAAAAGACAAATCTTGTCATGAATCTGCAAGGTCAAACTGTAAAACTGAATTTTGAAGATTATGACACCACATTTGGTCAGATGACTAATGCCACGGTTCAATCTTTGGACAACAGTTATAAGTCATACAGGTTGGGCGGATATAGCGGAGACGACTTCTTGAAAACTCTCACAGAAATTGATGTCAGAGTTGGAGACCAAGTGACCTTTGTGCTCAGTGTTGACTTTGGCTTTGGCATCAAATGGAACAGAACAGACATCACTTTTGTTGAATTTACTGGGAATATGTATTATTTCACAATGACAATTTCATCAGAAAGCGCTGGACAGACTCTGGACATTATTCCAACATTTGAAGATGAGATTTTGGCAATCTATGTTTCAGGCAGTTTTGTTGAAGAAGACATTTCTGACAATGCGATAGACTACAACAATGTTGGCATGGCCGGATATGTGACATATAATGGTCAAAGGATTTCATTTGTAAGTTGCGAGGAAGGTCAAGAAATCAGAATTGTCACAGTGACAAATGATAGATATGAAATCGCAAGCATAACAATCAAAAACTATGACAACACCTTTGACAATATGAACGATTTCTTCACAGAAGAAGGAGTGATTGTTCTTTCAACAGATTTCATGGAACACAACAACATTGTTGGAACTGTTCAGATTTCAATTGAGTATAGACGTTTGCTTTGGAACGAAGAAATGATTTCCGTAGATGCTTTTGAAGGAAAAGGAACTTCAAGAAGTCCTTACCAGATTTCTACAGTTGAAGATTTGATTTTGATGATGCGTTATGTCAACAGCGGAACATTCAATTCTGAAGGAATCAAATACAAAGACTGCTTCTTCATTTTGACATCAGATTTGCAGTTAAATTCAAAATTCTGGACACCAATTGGAACTTCCGCAAACTCATTTAACGGACATTTCAATTTCAATAATCATAAGATTACTGGAGTTTACACGGCATACTTCTACAACCCAGTTTCATACAACGGATTGTTTGGTGTGCTTGGAGCAAATGCAGAAATTGTTGAAAACTCAGATTCTTTGTGGTATGTCTATTTGATTATTGGCTTGGTTGCTCTGCTCATATTGCTTCTTGTGATTTTGATTTTGGTTAACAGAAAACGCAAGAAACAAAGAGAAGAACTTTCAAAAAGGTAATCCAAATATTTTCAACAATAAATCAATATAATAAAGCAAGGAGGCAGTTATGCAATATTTCCTTGCTTTATTTTTTCTTGGTTTGATTCAAGGACTGACCGAATTTTTGCCTGTTTCATCTTCTGGACATCTTGTGCTTTTCAGTCAAATTTTTGGAATTGAAGAGAGTTTGTTCATCAGTATTTTGCTTCATGTTGCAACACTGCTTTCCATTGTTGTTGTGTTTTACAAAGATATTTGGCAGATGATAAGACATCCGCTTTCAAAACAAACGATGATGCTTGTTGTTGCAACCATTCCAACTTGTTTGATTGTGTTTGTGATTATGCCTCTGATCAAGCAATCTTTTGCTGGAGGACTTTTGCCAATATGCTTTTTGATTTCAGCAATTTTGTTGCTTGTTTCTGAGATGTTGTCAAAGAAAAAGACTTGCATGGAAATGAATTACAAAACCGCTTTTTTCATGGGAGTTGCACAAGGTTTTGCAGTTTTTCCAGGAATTTCTCGTTCTGGCACAACGATAAGTGCTGGGCTTATGAGCGGTGGACAGAAAGAAGAGGTTGCCAAGTTTTCTTTTTTGATGAGCGTGCCAATTGTTTTTCTTTCTTTGATTATGGAGATTTATGAAATTGTCGTTGGGAAAGTGGCATTGGATATTCAGGTTTTACCAACGATCGTATCCTTCATCACTGCATTCGTGGTTGGGATTGTTTCAATCAGATTGATGATCAAGCTCACTGTGAAATCAAGTCTCAAATGGTTCTCTGTCTATTTGGTCATCATTGCTGTTGTTTCTGCCTTTATTTTGTGAGTTTAACAAAGAAAAATGTCGAAAAGTAATAGTTGGAATTCTTGCAATCGTAAGATATCGCAGGAGTCGTTTGTGGAAGATAAAAACTATTACAAAAAAAATATAAACCAGTGCTTGTCAGAATTCGACACAAATGTCAGTGGACTAAAGGAAGAACAAGCAAAAGAAAGACTTTTGCAAAGTCAGAAATATCTCATTAAGAGCGAAAAGAAACAGTCTTTTTTCTCAAAGTTTTTTGCACAAATCAAAGAACTTATGGTTTTGGTGCTTTTGATTTCCGGAATAATTTCCATTGTTATTGGTGCAACAGAAAATTCAACAAGTGAAATCATTGATGGTGCAATCATTCTTGGAATTGTTGTTGTCAATGCTCTTTTTGGAGTCTATCAAGAACGAAAAAGTGAGAAAGCCATTGAAAGTCTCAAAGATTTAACTCAGCCAGAAACAAATGTTTTGAGAAATGGAAAAGTTGTCAAAATCAAGACAACGGAACTTGTTTTTGGTGACATCGTATGTTTGGAGGCGGGGAGCATTGTGCCGGCGGACTTGCGACTTATCGAAACCTCCAACATCAAAGTCAATGAATCATCTTTGACAGGAGAAAGTGAAGCGGTTGAAAAGTTCGCCGATGTTGTTTACAGCAAAGATATGCCATTGGCCGAAAGAAAGAATATGGTGTTTGCAGGAAGCGTGGTTGAAAATGGGCATGCCAAGGGGATTGTTGTCACTCTTGGGACAGAAAGCGAACTTGGAAAGATTGCTGAAAGTTTGAAAGAAACCAAAAAGGAACTCACTCCACTGCAAAAGAGCATACAGGGAGTTGGAAAAGTTTTGACATATCTCATTCTTCTTGTTGCGACTGTCACCTTCATCTTGGAAGCCATTGCAAATCCGTCTGAAATTTTGCAGGCGTTTTTGACAGCGGTTGCAATTTCGGTTGCGGCAATTCCGGAAAGTATGCCGGCTGTCATCACAATCATAATGAGTCTTGGCATTGCCAAACTTTCCAAGCAAAAGGCAATTGTCAAAAGAATGCATGCTGTGGAAACTTTGGGTGCGTGTGATGTCATTTGCTCGGACAAAACTGGGACAATCACTCAAAACAAAATGACTGTTGAAGATTTTTTTGTTTTTTTTGATAAAAAAAGTGAAAATTTTGACATTTTTTTGAATTCAATGGTTTTATGCAATGATGCGTCAATTGGAGAAGAAGGATATGTTGGCGGTTCAACGGAAGTTGCGCTTTTGAATTTTGCAAAAAAACATGGAGTGGAGAAGGAAACGGCCGACAAAAAATATCCAAGAATAAACGAAATTTCTTTCAATTCAGAACGCAAGAAAATGACGACTCTAAATTCTGTCAATGGTGAAAAGGTATGTTTCATGAAAGGTGCTCTTGACAGAGTTTTGGGGTGTTGTGATTGTTATCTGAAGGACGGAAAAGTTTTGCCACTTGATGAAACTGTCAAAAGAAAGATTTTACATCAAAACAAAAATATGTGTGACAATGCTTTGCGAGTCATCAGTTTTGCGTTTAAACAAAATTCTGACAGCAATATTGTGGAAGAACATTTTGTCTTCATTGGAATCTGTGGACTTCAAGACCCACCAAGACCAGAAATTGAAGATGCTGTCAAAAAGTGCAGAAAAGCGGGCATGCGTCCTGTTATGATAACTGGGGACTATAAAGACACGGCTTTTGCAATTGCAAAAAAAGTTGGCATTGCAAAAAATTTTGATGATGTCATGTCGGGCGAAGAAATTGAACTTTTGAGTGATGAAGAACTTTCCAAAGTTGTTGAGAAAAAATGTGTGTTTGCGCGTGTCAGCCCAACCCACAAAGTCAGAATTGTGCAGGCACTCAAGCAGAATGGACATATTGTTGCAATGACCGGTGACGGAGTCAACGATGCGCCAAGTTTGAAGAAAGCGGATATCGGCATTGGAATGGGAAAAACTGGAACGGATGTCACAAAAGATGTTGCAGACATCATCATCACGGACGATAATTTTGCCACAATCATAGTTGCAGTTGAAGAGGGGAGAAAAATTTACAGCAACATTCAAAAAACTGTCAAATATCTTTTCTCTGCAAATATGGCAGAAATTTTGGCACTTTTCTTCATAACAATCTTGCTTCCGGGAATGACCTTTCTTTTGCCTGTTCAAATTTTGTTTGTCAACATCATCACAGACTCTTTGCCAGCGATTGCTCTTGGCGTTGAGCCAGTTGAAAAAGAAATCATGTCAGAAAAACCGAGAAAGAAAAATGACAATTTGTTTTCAGGTGGCACTGGAGTGAGTATTGTGATTTTGGGAGCAATTCAAACAATTTTGACAATGGTTGCATATTTGTTTGGACTTCTCATGCACAATGAGGCAATTGCCATCACAATGGCATTTTACACTCTCAATCTTATTCAACTGTTTTTTATGTTCACTGTCAGAACAAAAGAAAGTTGTTTCAAAAGCAATCCGTTCAAAAACAAATTTTTCACGATTTCTCTTTTGCTTGGGTTCGGCCTTTTGATTTTGATGGCTTGCACGGGATTTGGACAAATTTTGCAACTTGAAAAACTGGGGGCATCTTGCTGGGTTGTTGTCATTTTGTGCTCGGTGTCAATCATTTTCATTGGTGAGCTTTATAAATGGATTGAAAACAAAATCAGAAAGAAAAATTGCATTAGAAAATAATGCAATTTTATTTTTGCATTTTACGAGTGATTATGTTAAAATCATATTATGGATTTGACTGAAATTATAAAAAATCAAGATTATTTCAAAAATTTGATGATTCAAAAAGAAAAAAACACACTGAGCAGTGCAATACTCTTTTTTTGTGAGGACGATGTCACTGCTTCAAAAGTGCTGGTTTTGACTGCACTACTTTTGGAATATTCAACTTTTGAAATGTTCAACGAAAAAAGTTCGGAATTTATTAAAATTGAAAAAAATGTTGATTTAGATGTCAAAATATATCCAAAAAATAACGAGAAATTGTTGGTTGCAGATTCCAATGAGATTGTTGCAGAAGCATACGTCAAGCCTGTCAATTTGCCAAACAAAATTTTCATAATCAAAAATTTTGATGTTTCCACTGAAGAAGCACAAAACAAACTTTTGAAAATTTTGGAAGAACCACCAAAGAATGTCTATTTTCTTTTGCACGCAAAAAGTGAAGACAGGGTTTTGCCGACAATAAAAAGTCGTTGTGAGAAAATTAAAATTTCTCCACTTGATGAAGAAACAATTGAAAAATATTCTGACAACGCTTTGGCAAACATTTTGGGTGGTGGATACATTGGCAAAACACAGTCCCTTGCTCACAATGAAAATTTGAAAGCGGTGACAAATTTTGCAGTGAGTTTGTTTACTGAACTTAAAAACAGCAAACAGGTCATCTTGTTCTCCAAAAAATTTCTGGAATTTAAGGACGATCTGAATTTGATTTTGGAAGTTATGTCAATCTGCATTGAAGACATGATCAAAATCAAATGTGAAAGCGAGAATCTTTGCAAACTCAAACCTTATGGCATGGAATTGAAAGATGTTGAGCCAGAATTTTCTGTTGAAGCACTTTGTGAAATTTCAAGATTGATTTCTGCTTTGAGAGAAAAATTGGAGTTTAATGCAAATTTGACAGTCTCTGTCGATAATTTCTTGTTGAAAATGCTGGAGGTTAAATATTTATGCAAATAGAGGTTGTGGGAGTAAAATTTAAAAACGGCAATCACATTTATTCATTTGATCCTAATGGGCTCCAATTGAAAAATGGCGATTATGTTTTGGTGGACACTGAGAAGGGAACAGACCTTGGTGTCATTGTGAAAGAGAAAGAGAGCATTGATCCAACAAAACTACTTTCTCCATTGAAGAAGGTCCTTCAAATTGCAACAAAGGAAATGGTGGAAAGAGCGGAAAAATATGATAAGGAAGCAGAAAAACTTTATCCAACCGTGAAAAAGATTGTCAAAGAATTTGGTCTTGAAATGAAAGTTGTCAAGGTCGAAGCAAGTTATGACAACAGCAGGTATATCGTAAACTTTACTGCAGAAAATCGTGTTGATTTCAGAGAACTTGTCAAAAAACTTGCAGAAACTTTGAAAAAAAGAGTAGAATTGAGACAAATTGGCAGTCGTGATGAAGTAAGAATGCTCGGCGGTTTTGGACCATGTGGAAAAATTTGTTGTTGTGTTCAAAACATGGGAGAATTTGACCATGTTTCGATGAAAATGGCAAAAAATCAAAATCTATCTTTGAACCCTGCGAGCATAAGTGGATTGTGCGGAAAACTCATGTGTTGCATTGCTTATGAAAATCCAGTCTATCAAGAAGCAATCAGACTGATGCCAAAAGTGGGGACAAATGTTTCCACAAAAGATGGGCATGGAACAGTTGTTTTCAATGACTTGTTGAAACGCGAAGTTGAAGTGAAGTTTGTCAATGGTGACGATTTTGAATATAAGACCTATCCACTTGAAGAAGTTAAGTTCAAAAAGGAAGAGAAATGAATTTAGGAAATGGCGAAAGACTGGAAGATTTGCAATGTCATGGTTTGAAAATAATTCAAAACAAAAACCTATACACTTTCACATCAGACAGTGTGATTTTGGCAAATTTTATTAGGACAAAAGCAAAAGACGCTGCTGTTGAAATTGGTGCAGGATGTGGAGTGATTTCCATTCTTGTTCAGGCGAAAAATAAAGTGGAAAAAATCTATGCTTTTGAATTGCAACAAGAAATGCAACAATTGTGCAAGAAAAATTTGGAATTAAACAATTTGAATGATAAAATTACACTCATATGCGATGATGTGAAAAATTTTGAAAAATATATCAAAAAAGAGAGTGTTGACGTTGTTTTTTCAAACCCACCGTATTTTAAGCCGACAAATTTTGAGCAGTCGATGGTGAAGAAAATTGCAAAAGAAGATGTCACTTTGCCACTTGATATGTTGGTGGAAGTTGCTGGCAGTATGTTGAGATTTGGTGGAACATTTTATTGTTGTTACAGTGCAGAAAGAGTTTGTGAACTTATTACAACTTGTCAAAACAAGAATTTGACTGTCAAAGAATTGTTTTTCACAGAAAATGGCAAAGGCGATGTCAAACTTGCAGTTTTGAGAGCGGTTAAAGGTGGGAAGCAGGGTGTCAAGGTGAGAAAGAATCTTGTTACAAACGACAAAGAAGGGAACTATCTTGAGATTTTGCAAACAAAAAATATGTAAACAAATTTGAAAACCTATTGTTTTTGTGAAAAATTTGTTATATAATTAATTATAGGAGTTAAATTATGGAAAAGAAAAGAAGGCCATTTACTTTGAGTGGTGGAATTGTTAATATAGTGTTTGCTTCTTTAGATATTCTTGCAACGCTTATCGTTTTGTTTGCAATGATAGAATATAGTTCACAGGTTGGACTTGACACAACTTACCTTACTGTGTTGACCGTGACATGTGTTTTTGAATTTGTTTTTGCAATAGTGATAATAATTTTGTCGAGCATTTTGTTGGCGAAATGTTCTTTTCCAGTTGAAAGATTCAATAAATACACTGGTCTTATCATAACATTGTTTGTTTTTGATTGCATTGCTGTGATTGGGTCACTTATAAACGCAATAAATGGGAATTATTTTTCAATAATCATATTGCTTGTTTATGCAATGTGTGCAATTTTCATTATGCTTGATTTGTGTGCAAATAAGAAAGAATTGAAAAATTCTGTAACTGAAGAAAACAAAGAAGTTGTAAAAGTTGAGAAGGTGGAGAAAAAAGTTGAGGACAACAAAAAGACGCAAGCAGTCCCGGCGCAAAATAAGGGCAACTCTTCAGTGTCAAAACTTTACCAAACTTTGTCAGAACTTAAAGAAATGAGAGAGGCTGAAATTATTACTGAAGAGGAATATAAAAAACTTAAGGCAAAATTGATAGAAAAATTTGAATTTTAATATTATTATAAAATAAAAACTATATCTTACTTGATATAGTT
>CAJJUK010000021.1 GCA_905195085.1 uncultured Christensenella sp. | reverse complement strand
ATTTTTTTATTTTTAAAATGTTAAATATAAATGTTAAATATTATTTTTAAAAACAACACTATTTGTGATATAATAAAAAAGTTGATGGAGGAAAATATGAAAAACTATGATGTAGTAATTGTTGGCGCCGGCCCTGCAGGACTGTTTACTGCATACGAACTTATTTCAAAAAATAAAAATATCAAAATTTGTTTAATCGACCAAGGCAAAAAAGCGGAACATAGAACTTGCCCAATGAAAGAAGGACACAAATGTGCAAACTGCAATCCTTGTCAAATTTTATCAGGCTTTGGTGGAGCCGGAACTTTCAGTGATGGCAAACTCAACTTCATTCCAAAACTTGGAAAAAGTGACTTGTTTAAATATATGTCAGAAAGCGAAGCATACAAGATTATTGATGACACTGAAGAAATTTTCAACAAATTTGGAATGGACGCAGAAGTATATCCAAAAAACACCGAAAAAAGTGAAGAAATCAAAAGAGAAGTCACCTTAAAGGGCGCCAGACTTCTTCTTATCAAACAAAAACATCTTGGTTCTGACATGCTGCCAAAACACATTGAAAACTTCACCAATTATCTTGAAGAAAACGGAGTTGACATAATTGAATCTGGCAGAGTGGTTGACATAGACCAAGATGAAAAGAATATGAATATCATCTCTTACGTTAAAGACAACAAAGACGAAACACTTAAATCAAAATTCGTAGTCGTTGCCCCTGGCAGAACTGGTGCAGGTTGGCTTCAAGGACTTTTGGACAAACACAACATTCCTTACAATTCTCAAAGCATCGAAATTGGTGTCAGAGTTGAAGTGAGAAAAGAAGTTTTGCAAAAAATAACCGATGTGATCTACGACCCAACCATTTTCATCAAGACAAAGACATATGGTGACGAAATCAGGACTTTCTGCACCAACCCTGGCGGATTTGTTGCAAAAGAAAACTATTATGGCTATATATGTGTCAATGGGCACGCTCTTAAACACACAAAATCAAACAACTCAAACTTTGCTTTCATTTCCAAAGTAACTCTGACTCAGCCTGTCACAAACACAAGACAATATGGTGAATCCATTGCAAGAATTGCAAATGTGCTTGGAGACAACAAGCCTATCATCCAAACTTTGAGAGATTTAAGAAATGGAAGAAGAAGTGAATGGCACAGAATCAATAAGGGCTTCATCGAGCCGACACTCAAAGATTGTGTCGCTGGAGATTTGGCATTGGTACTTCCATACAGAATCATAACAAACATACTTGAAGGTTTGGAAGAATTGGACAAAATCATTCCTGGTGTAAACAACGATGAAACATTGTTATATGGTCCAGAAATCAAATTTTTCTCAAATGAAATCGAAACTGACAACAAATTTAAAGTTAAAGACAAAAATTTGTATTTCATTGGAGATGGAGCAGGAAAAGCTGGAAACATTGTTGTCGCTGCAGCAACTGGACTTATTTCCGCAAGAGATATCTTAGAAAAAATACAAGAAAAATAATTTCTTGTATTTTTTTCTAATCTAAGCAATTTAGCATTTTATTTTCTATTATATTCCGTAAATCTTTCAACTTTCATATGAAGACCATATTTTTCACGCAATTTTGCAATGTCTTTCATCATTTCTGATTTATGATGCAAATCCAAACAACTTTCATCTTTCCATTTGTCTATCAAGAGCACCGTTTCTGGATCATCATACGGAAAAAAGTATTCATATTTTTCATTCCCAACTTCTTTTCTGATTCTGTCAACAAGTCCACTTAAAACCATCTCTTCGGCAAATTTTTTTGCACTTCCATTTTTTCCTGTGTAGTAAATATTGATAATCAAACTCATATTTCCTCCCTATTTTTCAATTTGTCATATATGTCATACCAACTGTAAACCCTAGTAAGATTTTTATCTCTCAAATCTTGGTTGTATCTTTCATCAAAACAAAAAACTTTAAATTCTCTGACAATCTCTTTAATTACTCTCGGGTTATCTTCGATCATGATATCAATTTTATTATCTCTAAGTGCGTCTAGTTTTGACCCTATATTGAAGACCAATTTGTCATAAACTATTTTGTATTTCTTTAACCATTTAACAACAATCTTCTTCATTTTTTCAATTGAAATGTCGCAATACGACAAGTCGCTAATCCTGTTTGTGATTATGTAAATCTCCACACCCTCAAATTTTAGTCGATTCAAAACTTCAGAGACAAATCTTCTTGATGGTTCTTTGATGTAATCATATATTGCTTTCCCCCCAAAAATTGCAATCTTCTTCGTTGTTTGCGTCAAAAATTTGATCGCTTCCATAACCATTAGGTTTGTCCAAATGATGACCTGTTTTTGTCAAATAATATTTGCTGCCATAGTCCAATTCAAATTGTTCAATATCTGTAAGAACTCCATCAATATCAACACCCAATCTCATAATCATTCCTTTTAATTTTCAAATCAAAACAATGATTTTATACAAATTATCCAATATCAAAAATTATAAATCAATTTTTTCAATAAATTCTTCGTTCTCATCTCTATTAACTTTAAGGACAAAGCTAAATTTATCAACTTCTGTACATAAATAAAAATCTCTTTCGGGAAAAACAGATTGTTGCGATTTATCAAAAAATTTTGAACCACTAGAGAATTTTAACTTTTCAATTTCACCGTTTATGTAAGAAACATCATTTTCTTCCAATAAGTCTTTAATGTATCTTGCACAAAGATTGTCTTCTTCCGTTTGCTGGATTGCCTCCAAACCCATACAAACCAAAGAGACTTCTTCAAAATTGTTTTGCTTGATAAATCTTGCTATTGCCTTGGCGTTCACCAAACTTCCAGTAATAATAACATCTGCATTTTTTGCATTTGCTATTCCCTGAGTCCCAGCACTTGTTGTATGCACAACAATCCTATTTGAAAAATCTACATTCTCAATTTGCGAAGGGGAATTGCCATAGTCGAATCCAGGCAAAATCATCCCATGCCTTTCCCCAATCAAAATTAAATTGTTGTTTTCTTTTTTCAAATCATACGCAATTTGTTTGTCTCCAACAGGGATTATTTTCCCTGCCCCATTATTCATCAAATATGCTTCAACAGAAAATGCTCTAAAAACATCAATTATCACAGCACAACCTGTCGCTTGTTTTGCCCCTTCAATCATATGCAAAACTCTTATATTCATAAAGGCTCCTACTTTTAAAAATATTAAATGAGAACAATTTTGGTGAGACAAGTGATATCTAATCTTAACCCTTGTCGATAGGTATGGGGTAGACAAAATTATTTTAATTTTTTAGACTTTTTTTGTTGCAATGTCTATTTTAATTTTTTCCATTAAGTCGGTTTCGGCATTCTTTAGGATATTCCGTAAACTATCTAAAACTGCTTGAAGTTCATTTTCCGTGTTTTTCTTGGCTAAACATCCAATACTAATTTTTTGCAATTCATTCAATAATCTTATTATTTGATCGATTTTTAAAATTATTTCTTCATCAAACAAATATTTATTAATATCTAAAAAGTTCAAATCATTTGTTATTTGTTGTAATCCTAAAACAACATCTCCTTTTCCTATACTCGACAGAACCACTCCAGCAAGATTACTTTTTTGTCCCTGTGGAAAAACCAACTGTGAATTTTTCGCATTTATCATCATCCTAAATTCTGCTAGCATTTCGTATCTTTTCATAATTCCACATAGACCGTTATAAAAATCTATTTTTAAACCCATTAATGCAATATTGTCTGATTTTCTTGCCTGTCGAATTGAAATATAAATTGCAATAATTGCTACTATCAATGCTAATATTGCAATTATGATATTTGCTATTTCCATAATTTCTCCTAAGTAATGATTGAATATATCATAGCATAAATTTCAAAAATTTACAATAAAAAAGAAAAATGTTTTTGAAACTTCTTCCTTTTTTATTTTATTGATTGAATTAATGCGAATATAGTGCGTTTGCAAATAGGGTTGAAAGATCGCCATTTAAATCTGCAAAAACTTTTAAGTCATAGGCAAAAAGAAAAGACATTCTTTCTATTTTTTACGGACCTAGTTTTACTTTACCAACCTTAATATTTTAGTATTAAAGGAATAAGCGACAATATTTTAGCTATATTTTCACACTCAACAAAAATTTAACTGATCAGATTTTCATAAAGCATAATTTCCGTCTTATGAACGAACAATACACCAGTCACATTTGACTTTTCAGCATAATATTATATTACCATATTTTGTTTTTGCTACCTTTTCGACAAAATTTACAAACAAATTTTCAAAAAAAAAGAAGTAGCCACCACTTGTTTTCAAAAAGTCCGATATTTAGGAACTTGTAGCGATTGAAAAAGTTAAACAATAAAAAACATTTGAACTCTTTGAGTTTTAGTATTGTTTGAATATGGCGGAGATGGTGGGATTCGAACCCACGTGCCGATTTCTCGACAACCGCATTTCGAGTGCGGCTCAGTGCGACCTCTTTGATACATCTCCAAATCTCTCTTATTATAATCAAATCCATGTTTTTTCGCAACGATAATGATTAAATATTTTTTAAAATTAATTTGTAAAATATTGAAAAATATTTGTCGTTTTTAAAGTTTCGTGATATAATATGTCGGTAAAAGATTAAAAATGAAGGAAGGTTGCGTTTTATGGAAGATAACAAAGAAGTTCAAAGAATTATCAAATTAACTTTAATAAGACTTGGAATTAAATGCGATTTGGTTGGATTTTCTTATCTTGTTCATGCAGTTGAAGTTGCGATTGAACAACCTATGCTTGTTTACAACTTGAAAAAACTTTTTGCAATAGTCGCAAAAAAATGTAATGTCGAGAACCCTTTCAGAGTGGAAGCAAACATTCAAAATGCAATTGCTTTAACATTCAACACAAAAGGATTTTCATCAATTAACGAGTTATACGGCATGGAAGTTTTTAAACCAAATTACAAGCCAACAACCGCAGAAATAATCAAACTGGTCGCTGAATATTATAATTTGGGGCTGTATAAAAACGTTATATAATTATATTTTGCATATTAAAAAAGGAATGTCACATAATTCGTACATTCTTTTTTAAATTTTTTATAATTTTTCTTGACTTTTTGATATTGTCATGATAAACTATTAGAGCATTCGCAGGTGTAGTTCAGTGGTAGAACACTAGCCTTCCAAGCTGGTTGCGAGGGTCCGATTCCCTTCACCTGCTCCAATCTGCTTCCATAGCTCAGCTGGATAGAGCAATGCCCTTCTAAGGCAGAGGTCGAAGGTTCGAATCCTTCTGGGAGCACCATGTGGTGGTCGTAGTTCAGTTGGCAGAACGCCAGATTGTGGCTCTGGAGGTCAAGGGTTCGACCCCCTTCGATCACCCCATATAAACTTCCGCAAAAGCGGACGATGGGGTGTCGCCAAGCGGTAAGGCATTGGACTCTGACTCCAACATTGCGTAGGTTCGAATCCTACCACCCCAGCCAATAACTATGAACACATAGGGGTGTCGCCAAGCGGTAAGGCACAAGACTTTGACTCTTGCATGCGTAGGTTCAAATCCTGCCACCCCTGCCAATTCTTGTCAAACGAAAAGAATGTTTGGCAGGATTAAGAAAACAAAGTTTTCTTGTGAAATTCACATTTCACTGAACCTACTTATCGTAGGCTCGACCAAAGCATGAGGGCAAATGTGGTCGGCGGTTGACTGTCCAAAAGTAAACTTTTCGTCAACCTAAGCAAATCCTGCCACCCCTGCCAATCCACACAGAGTGGAAAAAGAAAATTGAATATGGTTCGCTAGCTCAGTTGGTAGAGCACAAGACTTTTAATCTTGGGGTCCGGAGTTCGAGCCTCCGGCGAGCCACCAATCAAAAAAAAGAACTTACAATTTGTGTAAGTTCTTTTTTATAAATTACTCAGTCACATTTTCACTATCATTCAAATCTTTTTGTCTGTTTCTCTTCTCTTTGCATAAATGATAAATTTGATTTATTCCAAACATAACCGGAACGGTCAATATCACAGTCAACCAAGACATATACCACATCAAATCAAATGCGGTGTTGATTTTCCAATACCATATTGTCAAAGCATCAATACCAACAAATATCAGAACAAAAAGACTTGCCCAAAGAATGTTCCACGCACCAATTTTCATGTCCTTGTCAAGCACATAAAACAAAGCAATTGACAATGTGACTCCACTTTCAATCATATAGATTGCTTTGCAAACACCATTGACATCAAGAGCATTCACATAGACATTAGGATTGAACAAACCAAGCACTATAGGTGCAAGTGATGTCAAAATGAAGACACTTCGAAGTTCTCTCCCCGCAAATTTACTGCTGTTGAAAGTTGCAAACAAACTGAGGATACACAAAACAGTTATGAAACCAAATTTCAAATCAGAACTTGGCGTTTCTGCGTCTTGATAAAACGCTGCGTTGCAAAAAAATCTGATAACCTCTAATGCCAGAAAAACAACACTGAGAGCAATTAAAAATTTCTTACAATTTTTACACTTATAAATTTTAAATCCAGTAAAAACAATTATTGGAACAAAGATGCTTATCAAAACTAAAAACAAACTATCAAACATTTTGCAACCTCTCTACATTTTCTTCATTATTAATTGTTTTTTCAATTTTCTTTTTCCCGCGCCTTGAACATAATTCAATGATACCATACACAGCAAAATATGCCACAAAAACTGCAATTAACATTATGCATATTCCAACACCAAAACCAGAGACATTATATAAGAAACCTAAATAAGGGTCTCCCGGAGCAAAAACAGAGATTGAACCACCGATCAGCAAACTGATGCAACTGGCGATAAGTATGTAGCCACCCACAGCCAAAAATTGTCCATAGAATTTTTTAAATTCAAATTTATAAAGTTTTGCAGTTAAAAGATAAATTGCAACAGCAAGCATTGAACCATGATAAATATAACTATGAACTTGTATGATGGACATATTATATTTCCACTGAATTGAAGCAAACATTACAAATGCCAAAATGCTTGGAATAATTGAAAATCCTTTAGCCACATCGGAAAACCTGTTTTGTTTGAAACAGAAAAGTGGATATGCATACATAACCATAGAACAAAAAACAATTGGATATCTGTTTGGATAAAATGCTCCATCTCTTCCAATCAAATAGAAAATCTTTGCAATTTCAAGTGCAACCAAAAGAAAAAACACAATCCTGATAGGCCACAACTTGGCTTTTTCACTCTTGTTTTTCAAAAGTAATGTATTTAAAGTTACAAAAGCAATAATGATTACAAATGTTATAATCATAGGAATTATTAAATTCTTAAGCAGTTTGTCCATTTCTTTCTCCTTGAAATTATTATAACAATATAGAGCAAAAACTCAAACAAATTCTAAAACTATTTTGTGAAAAGTTGTAAAAAGTATTAGTTTATGATATCATTTATTTATGCGGATATGGTGGAATGGCAGACACGCTGGATTTAGGTTCCAGTCCGAAAGGGTGCAGGTTCAACTCCTGTTATCCGCACCATTTAACTTATTATTGTAAAACAAATGAAAAAATATGGAGAACTTATGAAAAAAATTTCTTTTGCTGGCCGCGAATGGAATGAAGACTACGCATTTTTTGGAGAGCAATTTTCTTTTGTAATTGATGGAGCGACATCACTTACGCCAGAAAAATTTTCAAATGAAGAAACTGATGCAAAATGGTTTTCTTTGCAATTCGGAAAATTTCTGGAAAAGGAACTGAAACATGAAGATTTGTCAATTTCTGAAATCGTGAAAAAAGGTATCATAAAAATTGCAAAAGATTTTAAAAAATTATCTGGAAAACACGACGTAATTGACATGCCAAGTGCAGCAATCGCAATTGTAAGACAAAAACAAAACAAACTTGAATATTTTGTTTTGGGAGATTGCGGTTTTTTGTTTAGGCATAAAAATTCTGTTAAAGATTTCACAACCAATAAACTTTCAAAATTGGACAAGATAAACATCGACACTATGGTCAAGATTGCAAAAGAAAAAAATATTGATGTGATTCAAGCAAGGAAATTTGTTGATGATGACATCTTAAAGAAAAGATTGTCAAAAAACACAAAAAACGGATACTGGATATTATGCGACAGCATTGAGGCCTGTGACCACGCATTGCAAGGAGAATTAAGCATAGAAAGCGGAGATGAAATCTTGCTCTACTCAGACGGTTTCAGTCAACTTTGGGACACTCTCGACCTTTTCAAAAAAAAGCAAATTTTTCAGCAACTTGACAATGGACAAACATTGGTGGATTTGTTTAATTTGCTGCATAAAACACAAAAAGAAGATTCTGGTTGCAACAAATTCCCAAGAACAAAAATTCATGATGATTCAAGTGCTGTTTACTTCAAAATCTAAAAAAAGAAGGCTTCCCTTCTTTTTATTTTATCTTTTTGCTGTAATAATTGTAATTTGTCTTGAATCTTTCAACATAATTTTTGGTTTCTTCAAATGGAATATCTTTCAATGTTGAACCGTCATCACTATACTTTTCATCATTAAGCCAATTTGTCACATTAGTAGGCCCCGCATTGTATGCCGCTAGTGCAGTTTCAAGAATTTCAAACTTATCAATCAACTTTGAGATATAATATGTCCCAAACATAATGTTGTCATCAGGATTTTGCAAATCATATTCTTCATCGGTGCCAATTTCTTTCGCAAG
This sequence comes from uncultured Christensenella sp., assembly GCA_905195085.1. Lineage (GTDB taxonomy): Bacteria > Bacillota > Clostridia > Christensenellales > UBA1242 > Caccovivens. Next base: position 17,769 of record CAJJUK010000021.1, on the reverse strand, counting down.
TCCTTGAGCAGTCGAAGGCATGACTTGCATAAGCCCAACTGCTCCTTTTGATGACAATGCGTTTTTGTTGAAATGGCTCTCCACATTGATAAGTGAAAACACAACCGCTTGGTCAACATCATAAATTTCGCAAGCATTTTCTATTTCACCTTGAAACTTGATCGGAAAAATGTAACCATAGACACAATTGACTCCAAAAACAGCCAAAAAGACAAATGATAGGCAAAAAAAGATAGAGAAAAACCACTTCATAACGCTATTTTATGAAAAAGAAGCATTATTATGCTTCTTTGTTTTTGTATGAACTTTATTTTCCTAACATCACAACTTGAACAAATTTATTTTTCCATTTCTCTCTGTGTAGCAATAAAACCCGTCAAAATTGTTCAGTCCTGTTCGTGCTATAAGAGATTGAACTTTGGAATAATAATCGCTCAAGAATTTAACCGAGATTCCACATGCTCTGCCAATGCTCTGAGGTGTGTTTATGATTGCCACAGGAACATTGTTTGCCCTAAGCAAATTTGCAAAGTTTAGTGTTGCAAATCTTGATTTGAAAACAGCAAGAGTGTAATTCACAGCACCTCCTTATGCACAAATTCTCCCCTTATTTATTATATTGTTAATACATCTAATTTGTTTAAAAGAGGGTTGTAATGATTTATTTAGATAATTCTGCATCAAGTTTAATAAAACCAAAGTCTGTCCAAAAGGCTGTTTTAAGTGCACTGATCGAATATTCTGCAAATCCAGGCAGAAGCGGACACAAGCAAGCATTAAAAACCGCCATGATGGTGGAAAATGTCAGAACAACAGTTGCCAATCATGTCGGAACAACAGCAGAAAATGTCATCTTCACATTGAATTGCACCGATGCTCTCAACCTTGCAATTTTGGGAAGTTTTCAGCCTGATGGTCATGTCATCTGCACAGTCAACGAACATAACTCTGTGTTGCGCCCACTGGAGCATTTGAGACAATGCTCTCCATCTTTTTCATATTCAGTCGCAAAACAATCAGGCAAATTGGGAATAACTTGGCAGGATATTGAAAACCAAATCACAGACAAAACATATCTGGTTGTCTGCAACCACATATCCAACGTCAATGGTGATGTTGCGGACATTGAAGAAATTGGAAAAAACTTGAAAGATAGAAACATTCTGTTTCTGGTTGACGGCGCACAAGGCGGCGGACATTTTATCTATGATATGCAAAAAATGAACATTTCAATGCTTTCTCTTGCACCCCATAAAGGTTTCTATGGCCCTCAAGGCGTTGGATGTCTTGCACTGAACGGAAATGTCGATTTGCAACCAATTCGCTTTGGCGGAACAGGAACAAATTCACTGGAACTCGTTCAACCAAATTCTGCTCCCGAGCGTTTTGAAAGCGGAACAATAAATACTCCAGCAATTTTGGGATTTGGTGAAGGCGTCAGATTTGTTGAAGAGAACTTTAAATTCATTCAAGAAAAAATGGAAGATTTGACAACCTATCTTCACTATGAACTTTCAAAACTTCCGATTGAGGTTTACACAAAAACTGAGAACACAAATGGAGTTTTTGCTTTCAATGTTCCAGATGTGGATTCAACAAAAGTGGCAAACTATTTGAATGAAAAATGGGGAATTTGCGTCCGAAGCGGATATCACTGTGCTCCACTGAAGCATAAATCTTTGGGAACGCTTGACCAAGGTGCAGTCAGAGTTTCATTATCGTTTTTCAATACCTATCAAGAAATTGAAAAATTGGTTATGGCAATAAAGACTTTTCTAAGACACACAAAAAAATAAAAGAGATGCAATTCACATCTCTTATTTTTTCTTATTCAAAATCGTTTCGTCAAAGGCATATCTGTCAGAGATTTTGATTTCGTTCGAGCAATTGAGCAGTCCTCTTCCTTCAATCTTCTTTTCAACCATTCTCAAGTCATTGACAACAGAAATTCCGTCTTTAACACCCCTGATTGCACAATTTTGCAAAGAAGTGTTGTGCGTCATTGAAAGATGACCTTCAACTGAACAAGAGTCCAACCTTGCCTCTCCGGACAAAACAACATCACCATTGATTTGACAATCACAAATCATGCTGCCACCAAACACTGTGGTAATTGTCCTTGGCATGACTTTTGATGAAATGATTGCTCCGCTGTTTCCAACTCTAACAGAGTGAAACAACATTGAATCTTCAACATAACCATTTCCACCTATATAGCAATCAGGTCCAACAATAGATTTGGAATCTACCCAACTTTCATCTTCTTGTGAAAGTGCACCTTCAACGATATATCCACCTTTTTCGCCCTTTTTAATCAGTCCATGCGGATTGTTGATATCTCTGTTGGCAACAATTCTATAAAACTTGAGAATCTTTCCATTGCCACAATCAATTGATCTAACATCTTTCAAATCATAAACAAACTTAAGCCCCTGCATTTTTCCCTCGCTTTGTAATATATTAACATCACAAAAAGGAGTTGTCAACAGCAAAATAAAAAAAAGAAACAGAAAATTTGTTTCTTTTTATGGTTTGAGATAAATGAATCTTTTGCAATGCTCGCAAGTTATGACGCCTTTTTCCTTAAGACGAGAAATTGCAACTTTTGGAAGTTCCATACGACATCTTCCGCAGAAATTTCCACCTTCAAGAGGAACAATGACTGGAAAGATGTTGTCATTTCTCTTCTTTTTGTATTCTGCCATAATTTCTGGATCAACAGCTTTTTCAAGCACAGCCAATTCTTTTTTGATTCTCTCTTTTTCAGGTTCATATGCTTTTGTTTCTTCATCAATCTTTTGCTTGCAAATGCTATATTGCGCCCTTGCTTCATCATAAAGTTTTTTTGTCTTGTTGAATTCAGAAAGAATATGATTGATATTTTCTGCACTTTTTTGCAACATCTTCTCAAGCACATTCAAATTTGATAAGATTTTTGATTTCAAAGCATTAATCTTGTCAATTTCTTCAAAAGACATATCTTCAATTTTGCTTGAAAGCATTTCTTCCGATTTTGTCTTGTTGACATTATATTTTTCTTTCAAATCAGCAATTTCAGCAATAAGTTTTTCCGCTTCCGCTTCAAGTTCTGCTGACTTGTTTTGTGATTTTTTTGCAACAGCCGTAAGTTCGTTTGCTTTTTTTCTGTATGGACTGTTTGAAATTTTTTGCTCTACCTTAAACAACTCTTCGTCCATTTTTTGATATTTCAATAAACTATCTATATTCATCAGTCACTCCATTTCAATAATGATTTTACGCTCTTTCTAACTTTACCATTATTCCACAAAATCTGCAAGTCTTTTGCTGCGATTTGGATGTTTAAGTTTTCTAAGAGCTTTTGCTTCAATCTGTCTGATACGCTCTCTTGTGACAGAAAATTCCTTTCCAACCTCTTCCAATGTCTTTTGTCTTCCGTCCAAAAGCCCATATCTCTGTCTGATGACTTCTTGTTCTCTTGGGGTCAAAGTGTCAATGACAGCAAGTAGTTGCTCTCTAAGCAAAGTTTGTGTTGCACTTTCAATTGGAGATTTTGCTGATTCATCAACAATCACATCAGCCATTTTTCCGTCATCTTCTTCACCCATAGGTGTTTCCAAAGAAATAGGATCTTGAGCCGTTCTCTGAATTTCCATAACTTTTGCAACAGACATATCCATTTCTTTTGCAATCTCTTCAATTGTTGGTTCTCTTCCAAGTCTTTGCATCAACACTCTTGAAACCTTGACATACTTGTTAATGGTTTCAACCATATGGACAGGAATTCTTATTGTTCTTGATTGGTCAGCCATAGCACGAGTAATCGCCTGTCTGATCCACCAAGTTGCATAAGTGGAAAATTTGAAACCTTTTGTATAGTCAAACTTGTCCACAGCTCTAAGCAGTCCCATGTTTCCTTCTTGGATTAGGTCAAGAAAAGACATAGATGTTTTTCCAACATATTTCTTTGCAACACTGACAACCAAACGAAGGTTAGATTCGCACAAAACAGATTTTGCATATTGGTCACCCTGCATAACTCTCTTAGCCAAGTCTTTTTCTTCTTCTGCAGTAAGCAATGGAACTTTGCCTATGTCTTTCAAATACATCTTAACAGGGTCATCAACACTTGCAGACATAACCAAATCAGAGAAGTTGTCTTTATATAAATCATCGTCATTACTTTTGATGATTTTAACTCCTCTTTTTTTCAACAATTCCAAAAACTTTTCAACATTGGTGGCATTTTCACCAACTTTCAAAAGGGCGAAATAGACATCGTCCTCATTGATTGAATTTTTCTTCATAGCAAGTGCTTGCAATTTTTCATAAACCAATTTAATTTTCGCACTCTCTTGTTTATCTTCTGACATTGAATTCCTCCAAACTTTTATTTTTTAACTGAATTGCTGTTTTGCCAAGCATTTTCGCAATTTCCGCCCTTCGAGTTAAATCTTCACAATTTTTATATTCTTCATTCAACTCTTCTTGTTTTTTTCTCAGTTTCTGCTCAGCAATCTTCCAAAGACATTCTTTGAAATACCGCTCAGCATCATTTTCAAACTCAGAAAAGTTGAAATTGACAATATCCATCAAAAGCGCATCGTCACTGGCGTTTTCGTCATCAAAAATGGCCGATAATGGAAGATTTTTATTTATTATTTCCAAATACTTCTCAAAACCTTCCAAAAGTTTTTGATAATCTATTCTCTCATCAACATAACCCTTCTTGTGCAGAAGTGATGCAAGAATAAACTTGACAGCCTTTTCATCTCCCTTCTCCACAACCGGTGGAGGAGTCGGTTCTTTGATTTTGAAACTAGGTTTTGTCGTTTCGATGTTTATATCCCTTCTCAAAATATCCAAAGGTATTTTTGTCAAGTCTCTAACTTTTTCAAGATAAGGTTCAAACAAAGTTGCACTGCCAAGTTTTCTTATCTGTCCCAAAACTTCTTTGACAAACTTTCCTTTTTGCTCAGCATTTTCAAGATCATATTTTGACTGGCAATATTCAATCAAGAAGTCCATATATGGCATTGCATTGTCAATCATCTCTTGCAATTTTTCTTTGCCAAGATTTTTCAAAATTTCATCAGGGTCCTTCCCGCCAGACAATTTGACAACTCTCAAATTGACATTTTCGTTTCGGAACATATCAATTGCTCTCAAAGTTGCCTTTGTTCCTGCACCATCACCATCAAAACAAAGCACAATGTTTTCGCAATATCTTTTAAGTTCTGTAACATGGTCCTTTGTAAGCGCCGTTCCCATGCAAGCAACTGTTGACTTAAATCCACCTTTGTGCATTGCGACGACGTCCATTTGACCTTCCACCAAGATTATCTTATCAAGCAAATGTTGTTGCTTTAGAGCCTTCAAAAATTGAATTCCAAAAACAACACGACCTTTTTGAAAAACAATTGTGTCCGCAGTGTTCAGATATTTGGCAAAATCTGTCTGTTCCAATGCCCTTGCACTGAATCCAATGCACTCATTAAACGAATTGAAAATTGGAAAAACCAATCTGTTTGCAATGACGTCATAAACCCTGTTGTTCTTTTTTGCACAAATTCCAGCGGCAAGCAATTCATTCTCAGTGAAGCCTTTTGATTTCAAATAATCAACAATTTCGTTCCAACCTTTTGAATAACCAATTTTGAAATCTTCCAGTTCTCTTCTCGTCAGTTTTCTCATCTTTATGTAATCTTGTGCAACTTTTGCATCTTTGCCATACAAATTTTCTTGATAATGTTTGTAAGCATAGTCCAAAGCCAAAAGCACTCTTTCTTTGAGTTTTTGATCTTGTTTTCTTTTGTCAGAATTTTGAAATTCTGGAATCTCCATTCCAACCCTGTCGGCGAGAATTTTGATAGCGTCCATGAAATCGACATTCTCCATCTTTTCCACAAACTTAATCACATCGCCGGACTCTTTACACCCAAAGCAATGATAAAAGCCTTCCTCATTGTTAATTGAAAATGAAGGTGTTTTTTCATTATGAAAAGGACAACAAGCCCAAAAACTGCGTCCTTTTTGTTCTAATTGGAGATAGTTCGAAGCAATGGAAACAAGGTCATTTTTTCTCTTTAACTCCAACAACCAATCAACAGGAAAACCTCTATTTTGCAAAATTTCACTCCTAAAAATGACTAACTGCTTATATTATACCACAACAAAAGTGATAATTCCTTTAAATTCCTAGAAAATAATTATAAAAAAATGACTAAAATCTTAAATAATTGGCAATAATATATGTTTTTATATGTAAATTACCTATACAACGAACAGAACCAAACTTTTAAATGAAAAAAGAGCAACACTGCTCTTTATTTTTTCAACTCGATTGTGTCCTTTTGTCTTTCTCTTTTTTCATCAATACTGATTGGAGTTCTTCCTCTATAGATATCTTTTCCCACACAAGAGATGCACAAAGGATATCCAGGCAAATTGTTTTGTTTGATGTAATCTTCAACAGAATCAACAAATTCGTTAAATTTTTCATCAGATGTTAGGTCACGAACTGTTCCATCAGGAAATTGCGTCTTGTTTTTAAATGGCAACAAAACTTCTCCAACCTTTGCCACATCGCCTGTGTTGCTCATATATGGGTTAGGGAAAGTCGCCCTAATCAAACGCTTTGTATCTCCCACCAACAATTTTTGTTTGTCAGAAAGAAAAGTGCTTTTTTGAAATCTTGACAACAAATCTAAAATTGTTGCTGGATGAATTGGCATATAAACAAAATAATTTGTCGGATAATTTTGCTTTTTCTCGTCAGTTATCTTTAATGCCCCATTAACCAATTCGATTCTTTCATAGAATTGTTGCAGATTTTTTACATCTTGATTGTCGTAACTTCCGCCCAAATAATTTTTTAAACTGTTTTTAATAACATTGTAATAGTCACCGTATCTTCCCTCTTTGGTGAAAGTTCTTCTAACTTTTTCTTTTGTGCTCTCAAAAAAGGTATCTACCAAATGTTTATCTTCCACAAATTTTTCATTCTTTCTGCTTTCATCGATCAACCTGTTTTCTATGTTGTCTAAACAAAGTTTAACAACAGTCCAAAATTCGTTGTATTGGTCTTCTGAAAAATCTTTATGAATGTGAGACTGATAATTTTTTATATAGTTTTCAAAAATATAATCGTACATCTTTAAAAGAGCAATTTGATGTTTTGTCCCGCCATTGATCTCTGCAGTTTTCTCTTTTCTAATCAAAAATCTGACATCTTTTGAATATGGCAAAAATCCTTCTTGCTTGTATGCTTCAACAACTCCTCTTTTGATTTCTGGAATGGTTTTAAATTTAGGGTTTAGCATATCCAAATAAATAACGTTTCCAAAAACATTTTCAGCCTCTGCAAAAATCAACTTTGCAATAGCCTCACTTACATCATTTGTGTTTTGACAATCAACTTTGCCATTTTCAACAATGTATTCATTCAAAAACTTATTAATAAGGTCAACTGGTTTTTTAATAATCAAATCTTCAGGTTTAACAAAATCAATAATCTCATCTTCATTTGTCAAAATGTAGGACTTTAAAACTGATTTTGCAAAATCTTTCACACTTTTGTAATAACCGGACAAAAATCTTTCATAAAATTCTTCTGCAATCTCTTCTTTTGATCTTTTCAAGTCAAAAGGTTTTTCACTAAACCTCATGACCCACTCTTTAAAGTTTTGGTAAATCTCGTTATCTTGCATCACATCCTCCCCACTGTGCACACACAGTCCAATGTAGATTTTACCATAGTTCGCTTTGCTTTGTCAACACAAGGTCTTAAGCTTTGAATTTAAACAAAAAAACAACCCTTTAAAAGGATTGTTTTTCAGATTAATAAACGTCTTTTTCTTCAACTTTTTGTTTATCTTCAATTTCAACCACCAAGGCTTCTGTTGTAAGAAGTGTTGCAGAAACTGAAGCCGCATTTTGGAGTGCTGATCTTGAAACCTTTGTAGGGTCAAGAATTCCTTTCTTAATCATGTCAACATATTCATTGTTTAATGCATCAAAACCATAGGCAGGCTTTTCAAGGTTCTCATAGATTTTGTTGACAACAACTCCCCCATCAATGCCCGCGTTGCAAGCAATTTGTCTGATTGGTTCTTCCAAAGCTCTAAGAACAATGTTTGCACCTGTCTTTTCATCTCCACTGAGTTCTCCAACCAATTTTCTGATTGCTGGAGTTGTTTTCAAAAGTGCAACTCCGCCTCCAGGAACAACACCTTCTTCTGTTGCTGCTTTTGTTGCTGAAAGAGCATCTTCAATACGAAGTTTCTTTTCTTTCATTTCGACTTCTGTTGCTGCTCCAACTTTGATCACTGCAACACCACCAGAAAGTTTTGCCAGTCTTTCTTGCAACTTTTCTTTGTCATAATCATTTGCTGTAACTTTAATTTGGTCCTTGATTTGTTTGATTCTTGCTTTGATTCTCTCAGGATCTCCAGCCCCTTCAACAATGGTTGTTGTGTCTTTGTCAACTTTAACTGTCTTTGCTCTGCCCAAATTTTCAAGACTTACAGAAGCAAAGTCAACACCAAGTTCTGAAGAAATGAATGTTCCGCCAGTTAAGATTGAAATATCTTCCAACATTGCCTTTCTCTTGTCACCATAACTTGGCGCCTTGACAGCGACAACTGAAAGTGAACCACGAAGTTTGTTTAAAATGAGAGCAGTAAGGGCTTCTCCTTCCACATCATCAGCGATAATCAAAAGTTTTCCGCCAACCTTAACCAACTGCTCCAAAATTGGAAGAATTTCATTCAAATTGGAAATTTTATTGTCAGTAATCAAAATGTATGGATTATCCATTTCCGCAATCATTTTTTCGGTATTTGTGCTCATATAAGGTGAAAGATATCCTCTGTCGAATTGCATACCTTCCACAACAGAAAGTTCTGTTTCCATAGTCTGAGCTTCTTCAACAGTGATAACACCATCATTTCCAACTTTTTCCATTGCTTTTGCAATAAGTTTTCCAACTTCTTCATCTCCAGCAGATATGCTTGCAACCTGCTCAATGTCTTTTGAACTTGAAACTGGTTTTGAAAGTTTTTTCAATTCTTCAACTGCAACATCAACTGCCTTAAAAATCCCTTTCTTCAAGATGATTGGATTTGCCCCAGCAGTGAAGTTTTTGAGTCCTTCACGAATGATTGCCTGTGCCAAAACACAAGCTGTTGTTGTCCCATCACCTGCAACATCATTGGTCTTAACAGAAACTTCTCTGATAAGTTCCGCCCCCAAATTTTCAAATGGGTCAGAAAGTTCAATCTCTTTTGCAATTGTGACGCCATCGTTTGTAATCAGTGGCAAAGCATATTTCTTTCCCAAAACGACATTTCTTCCTTTTGGGCCAAGAGTTATTTTGACAGTGTCAGCAAGTTTGTTGACGCCTGATTCCAAACTTTTTCTCGCTTGTTCGCCTTGTAAAATCATTTTTGACATAATTTACCCCTCCTATTTCTCCAAAATGGCCAAAATGTCAGATTGCTTAAGGACGATATATTTCTTCCCTTCAAAACTGCATTCTGTTCCACTATATTTAGTATATAAAACTTCCTGCCCAACTTTAACCTGCATTTTCACTTCTTTGCCATCAACCATTCCACCTTCTCCAACGGCAACAACAGTTGCGATTTGAGATTTCTCTTGTGAAGCAGTAGGCAAAATAATCCCACTTTGTGTTTCTTTTTCAGCTTCTTTTGGAAGCAAAACGACTCTATCAAAAATTGGTTTTAATTTCATAATAAACCGCCTCCTTTAACATAAATAGTATAGTTTTCTGCACAAAAAAAGTAAAGTTTTTATGCCATTAAAAAAGGAAACTGCAAAAAAATAATGTCGAAACACACACTCCAACCACAGTTTCCATCATTCAGTTTTCAATTGGTTTAAATCAATGTTTTGCGTGAGAATTCACAAAATCACAAATTACATCAACAACTTTATCATTCCCAATTGAGCAGTCCAAACACAAGTCATAGTTTTCTTTTTTACCCCACTCTTGATTGGTTATCAGAGAATAATAATCCGCTCTTGCTCTATCAGATTTTTGGACGTGCTCAGTTGCCGATTTTTCATCATCACCATAAATTTTCATAACGGTTTGAACTTTATATTCCATAGGCGCGTATAAAAAGACCTTGATCAAATTTGGGTTATCCCTCAAAATATAATCACTTGCTCTTCCGACAATCACACAAGACCTTTTGTCTGCAATTTCTCTAATAACCTCGGATTGAGCAATGATACTTTCCTTGTTTGCATCTAATGACAAAAACAACGAATAAATCTCATCATCTACATTTTGTCCAACCAAATTATATTTCTCACCGTCATATTCTTTTGCACCTTCTGCAATCAATTCCTTATCAAAGAAATCAATGCCAAGTCTTTGTGCAACAAGCCTTCCAATTTGTTTGCCATTTGTTCCATGTTGTCTAGATATAGAAACAATCAAATTCATAGATGGTTTCACATTCTCAGTGATAACAGAAATTTTCTTTTTATAGACTCTGATTAAAAACACTAAAGAAACAACCGATGTCAAAATTTCTGCAATTGGGAAAGTCCACCAAACAATATTCTCAACGTTCGCAGATAGAGTGAACAGATAAGCAACAGGAAAGACAAAAACAGCCAATCTTAATAAAGAGATTACAAGCGGTTTTGTCGCATATCCCAGAGCCTGCAAAATGCCTTGGACAGCAACAGAAAATCCCATAAAAATGTAACCAATGCTAGAAATTCTTAAAGCGACCGTACAAATTGAAATTATTTCTGTGGTACTCTCTCCGGTCAAACCAAAAAGCTTAGATAACGGATTGGCTAACGCTTCAAACAAAACAGTTATAATCAAACAAACAATAACCGAGTCAAATATACCATATTTAATACAATCATCAATTCTTTTTTTGTCACGCATTCCGTAGTTAAATGATAAAATAGAAATTATTGTATTTGACAAACCAAAAGCAGCAAATAAAGCAATCTGCTGAATTTTATAATAAATCCCAAAAGCACCAACCAAAACAGTTGCATCTGCATCTGCAAGGTTTAAAATTGCATTCATGCCGGCCATCATTACAGCGAGTAATGCTTGCATAAGAGCCGCAGAAATACCTATTTTGTAAATTTCTTTTATAACTGACCAACTAGGCTTAAGATATTTGATATGCCCATTAATTTCTTTATTTTTTGCATAGTGAAAAATCATTGCAATAAACAAAGAAAGAAATTGACCTATAATAGTTGCCCAAGCTGCCCCAGCAACGCCCATTTTGCAAGGAAAAATAAAAACATAATCCAATACGATATTTGCAACAGCACCCGAAATTTGTGCAATGGTAGAATACATTGTCTTACCGGTAGATTGCAAAAATCTTTCATAAACAGCATAACCAATTGACCCCAAAGAGAAGCAAGAACAAATTTGTAAATAAGTTGTGCCCATTTCAATAACTGTTTCATTTCCATTGGCAAACAGTGAAATAAACCACTTTGACCCAAATAAGCCAAAAATCAAAAAGAATAAATAAATGCAAAGACTCAGAAATATGCCATTCCCAGCCACTTTGTTAGCTTTTTCTCCGTTTTTCTCTCCCAAACTTTTGGATAACAATGTGTTTATGCCCACACCTGTTCCAACACCAATTGCAATAATCAATATTTGAATTGGAAACGCAATTGTCAATGCCTGGTTGGCAAGCGCACCCTCTTCTCCCATGTTTGCAACAAAAATGCTGTCAACAACATTGTAAAGCGCCTGCAAAATCATTGAGATAATCATTGGAATACCCATTTTCCAAAAGAGTTTTTTCATAGGTGCAACACCCATTTTATTTTGCTTTACATTTTCCATAATACCTCCAAAAAAATAAGGCGCAAACCCAAAACTGGATTTACGCCTATCGCCACTCGTTTTCTGCAATATTATATCATAAAATCAAAAAAAATGTGCAATAAAAATTAAAAATTTTATCAATTTTTAATAGCATTTTAGAACATAAATTAAACATTATTTGGAGCGAGCGATGGGAATCGAACCCACCTCTCAGGCTTGGGAAGCCCGCATACTACCGATGTACTACGCCCGCAAAAGTCCGAATCAATCGAACTTAATTTTTGTTAATCAATTCATACAAAAGACAATCATGAAATTTGCCATCTTTCAACGAATGTTCTTTCAATGTTCCAACAAATGTTAAACCACATTTCTGAATTGCCCTTGAACTTGCAATGTTTTCTTTGTAGCACTTTGCATACACTTTATGAAGTCCAAGATCTTCAAAAGCAAACTTAGTGAGCCTTTTTAAAGATTCTGTTGCGAAACCCTTCCCCCAATATTGTTTTGAGATCCAACACCCCAGCTCTCCAAACTGATTCTTCTTATCAATTGTAATTGACACATTGCCAATCAATTTGTTCTCATCTTTCAAGTCAACCGCAAAATCAAAACCCGAGCCTTCTTCTCTTTTTCCCGCCTGCGATTTTATCCATTTTTTAGCATCCGATTTGTGATACGGATAAGGCAATGGAATATACTGATTAAATTCCTTATCGTTGCAAATTGAAAATAATGCATCAACATCCGAATTTTTAAAAAATCTGAGTTTGCATCTTTCGGTTTCCAAAATCATTCATTACTCCTGAATGTTTGGAGGTGTAACAATAGGTCCCAAAATTGTGTTGATTGTAAGATTGGTAATCATGTTAGAAATATATGAAATAAAAATTCTGACTGGTTGGCTGTTTTTGATATAATCTTTTGGGTCGTCAAGTTTCATAAATTCAATAGAGTCAACAGGTATATCAATACTCATGGTGACAGACAAACGCATCAAATTTGAAGGACTCACAACAAGTCTTCTTTCCATTGTAACTTTGACAACTTCTTCAGAAACTTTTCTAACATCCAAAGAATCTTCTGGCTTAATGTTGATCATTGTGTTCCCTGTTGGAAGTTGCATTTTATCAAAAATAACTTTTTCCAACATTGGTTTAACTAAATGAGGTTTAATAACTTTTTCTTGTTCCATTTCAATCTCCTATAACAAACAAATTTTAACACAATTCACATAAAATTTCAATCATTTTGTCGTCGTTTTATTTCATTTGACAAAATTTAGTATTGACAAAAACAAAAATTTGTAATACCATTTGATTATGAGCAAGAAAGCAATTGTATTTATTGACTATAATGAAACCTTCGATGATATCGGTGAAAGATATGGCGCAACATCAAACGTCTTTGTTTCTGGCGTCCGTCAGTTTTGCAAACACTTTGATGATCAAGTTGAATTTGCAGTGATAACCGCCGCTTCATATTTAGACCCAAGACTGTCAATACGCTCAGATTTAAGTTTCACTTTGACATCTATGCCAAGCGACATAAGAGCACATTTTAGATATTTAGTTGAAGACAGTTGTCAACACCTTTCCAAAATATCTCTTGACAGAGATTACATCAATTACACAAACTATCAAATAATCTCTCATCTTAAAGGTGGGAAAAAAGAGGGTGTCGAAAACACTTTAAAGGCAATTGATTCAAAGCATCAAATTGACACGTGTGTTTTTGTCGGAGACAGCGAAGATTTGGATTTGCCCATGATGAACGCAGAAGTTGGTGACAGGTCAAAATATTTCATTCTCGCAAACAAAAGAGTTCTAAAATCTGAAACCTATCCTATTTATCGTCTTTCTCCCCAAAGGCAAGAAGAAAGTTTCAGTTATGGACGTGATATCATTGACACCGTAAGTCCACAAGAAAATGAACCTTTGATCATAAAATCCACTTCAAAAAGTTTTGGCGTAGGGAAAGGATTTCAAGCACTAACTTCATACTTAAAAGAAAGAGAACTTTAAATAAGTTCTTTTTTGTTGCTTTATTTTGCTTGAATATTGCAATTTTTGTGCTAAAATATTGCCATGAATGAAAATATGCTATGTCAAATTTGCCCAAGAAAGTGCAAAATAAACAGAAACCAACAAAAGGGTTTTTGTAATGAAAACTCCAAATTAAGAATTGCAAAAATCATAAAAAATTTTCAATGGGAAGAGCCCTGCGTCACAGGAGAAAAAGGGACTCTTGCCATCTTTTTCTCCGGATGCAATCTTAGGTGTGATTATTGTCAAAACTTTGACATATCAAGAGGCGGAGTGGGAAAGTTATACACAATAGAAGAATTTTGTTCGCTAATTGAAGAAAATCAAGATTCTCACTCATCAATCGACCTAATAACTCCCACTCATTTTTCTGACACACTATGTGAAGCATTCTCAAAAATAAATAAAAAAATTCCGGTTGTCTGGAACACGAATGGGTATGAAACAATTGAGAATATCCAAAAAGTAAGCAAATTTGTTGATGTTTTTTTGACAGATTTTAAATATGGAAATGATGAAATTGGTAAAAAATTTTCTAACTGCGACAATTATTTCACAATGACAAGACCAGCCATAAGTGAAATGTGCAAACTCAAACCCGACATCATGGATGGTGATTTTATGAAACAAGGCGTCATCATTCGCCATCTTGTTTTGCCAAGGCTTATGCAAAACTCTTTTGATGTTTTGGATGAAATAAAGAAAAACTTTCCAACCAGAAAAATCAGCCTAATGAGCCAATTCACACCAAATGGTCACAGCAAACTTGACAGAAAACTCAAGCCAATCGAATATAAGGCAGTATTGTTACATATGCAAAAACTCGGCTTAGAAAATGGATATATTCAAGACTTTGAAAGTGCAAACGATTGTTTTGTTCCAAATTTTGTCTAATTTTGTTGGATTTTGATTGACATAAAAATTTAAAAATCTTATCATATTAAAAATAAAAGAGGTGCTTATGTTAACAAATTCCAAAAGATATCTTTGGCTTGGAGTGATGTTTTGCCTTTTTGCCTTGCTTTTTACTGTATTATATTATCTAGATCTAATCAACACTCTAGACCTGTTTTTGTGTGTAGTTTATGTCGCCTACTTCGTGGGACTGGCATTGATGTATAATGGTGCTTACAACAGAGCAAAAGAGAGAACAAAGTCAACTATTTTAAATTTTATATTTGGTGCAATTTTCATGATTCTTGCAATCGGATTGCTTATTTATGGACTTGTAACAGAAACAATCGTTTTGTTTTAAAAGTTAAACAAAATAAAAAACCACTTAAGTTAAGTGGTTTTTATTTTTATGAATTCAATTTTTTAATTTCTTCAAGCAAGTTTTCCAATTTTGCATTGATTTCTGAAATCTTGCTTTCAGGCTCATTCTTTGTCATAACATCTTGTGCTTCTTCTTGAAGTTCATCAATCTCTTTCAAGAGTTCTTCCCTACGAGATTGCTTGTCATCAATTGCACTTGTGTTCATTTCGTTCATAGCCTCTTCAAGTTCATCATTGATAGACTTTCTCATGGCTTGCAACTTGGCTTCTTCTTCTGAAAGTCTTCTATTGATTTCCAAAATTGAACTTATTTGTTTTTTAGGTCTGCCACGTCCTCTCTTTTCTGCTGGAGCCTCAACTGCTGGTTCCTTAACAATTTTCTTAGGTCTTCCAGCTTTTTTAGTTGTGCTTGCTGAAGTTGCCGTGCTTGTTGTTGCATTCTTCTTTGGACGTCCCGGACGCTTTGCAGTTGCAGAATCTGTTGTTACAACAAGTTGTGCGGCTGTTTCAGATTTTTTAGGTCTTCCACGCCCTCTCTTTGGAGCATCGGCTGTTGTTTCAGCAACTATCTTTCTTGGTCTGCCTGCTTTCTTCTTTGGTTTTTCTTCAGTTTGTTCTTCTTGCTCAACAACTGAATTTTCTTGAGAAACATTTGTTTCAGCCGTTTTATCATCTGTCAAACTGAAATTTTCAAATGCTGCATCAGATTGATTTTGTTCAACCGGAGCATTCTCTTCCTGAGTGGCAGTTTCGTGACCTTCCATTGGATTATTTTTCTCAACATTATTGATAACTTCAATTTCTTTGTCTTTATCAATATCTTTAATCACATTTTCAGCAACACCATAGACATCTCCTCTTTGAGAAACATCGGTCATAAAATCAAAGGTATCAAAAGAATCAAAATCAACAACTTGTTTTTCTTCTTTCTTCTCTTCTTTAGGTTCTTCCTTTGTTTCCGCTTGAGAAATCAGTTTGCCATCTTGAGAATAAACATTTCCCTTTTCATCATGGAAGTTTCCATCCTTGTCATAGAATGTTCCATTTGGATAGACATAGTTTCCATTTTCATCATACTTTCCTTCTGTTGGAATATCCGATTCAGAAGTTGTGTTTTGAGCATTGTTTTCAGCCGCCGCTGCATCATACTCGCCTTGTGGAACATTTTTAAGTTTGATTTCAAGTTCGGTGATGTATTGTTTGTTTTGTTCGTTTTCAGCCTTCAAAGAATTGATTTTATCTTCAAAAACTTTTGCAACAACTTTTTCTGCACTGTGACAGAATTTGTCAAAGAATGTTTGATATTCGCCAATCATAGCGTTTTCAACATCATCTTTATATTCAGCCAACTCGTCATTGAGTTTTTTGATTTCTTCTTCGCCTTCGTTCTTTTCAAGCAAATACTTTGCTCTTTGTTGTTCAAACTCTGCTTCAAGTTGTTCTTGTTTTGCAATTTCCTGAGTTTGTTGTTTCCTATAATAGTTGCTTTCAATTCTATTTGTTGTTTCTTCTTGCATTTGACGCAATCTGTTAACATTTTCTTTTGAGGCCTGAGCTTTGGTTTGATAATCTTTTTGAACATTGTCAAAGTTTTTCTTTCTTGAATCAAGTTCCGCTTCAATCTGAGAAATCTTAACAAGAATTTTTTCCTTCTTCTTCAAGAAGAGTTCACTTTCTTTCATTGCTCTGTCAAGCACAATTGAACCATCAACCCCCGTTGAAGAAAAGTCATAAGTCTCATATTCAACTTCTTGTTCTTTGGCTTTGTTAAATTCTTCTTTTTCTTTTCTTGCTTTATAGTCCAAGAATTCGCGAAGAACAGGTTGACCTTTTTCAATTTCTTGTGGAGTAAACAAAATTTGATAATCTATATATGATGGAAGGTCAATGCAAGCATTGTCCATAAATCTTCCAAACAAAGAAACATTTTGATACAAAGAATTCAAAATAGAATTTTTTCTTGCTCTCAAATAAACAATGAATATGATGCCAATGATTGCCACGAAGATCGGAACAAGCATAGCCATAACTGTTGCTTTTCCAGTGAGATAAGAATCAAAACAAGAAACAATCAAAATGAACATCGCAACAATCATTGCCCAAAGGGTTGTAAAGATTGTAAGGTTCTTTATGTTTGAATTGTAAGAACTTGTCTTCAGAGGCTTTTCAACCAAATTTTCTGTTGACAAATAAGAAGAAGGGGAACCTTCTCTAAACAATATGTATTGTTGCCAATAATAGCAAAGTCTTTTTGGTGTTTTAGTTTTGAAAATCATGTTTAAGTCTTTGATATTATCTTCCGTGACAACTTTCTTTTCAAACAACCAATAATTCAACTTGTCCAACGCCCTGTTTAAAGACGCTTCATAAGAGAATGCTGATTTAACTAAAAAGAAAACAACCAGCACAACTTCAACAGCAAGAGAAATGAAAAACAAAACATCAAGTCCAATCATATTGGAAAATGATGAAAAGAAATTCACAATGCTGTTTACGATATCACAAAGAGTAGAAACCATTACAACCTCCTCTATACGCATTTAGTATATCACAAGTAAAAAAATAATTACTAATATTTTTTAATATTTTCCAAATATTTTTTTATATTTATTTTTCGTA